>CAJMRE010000011.1 GCA_905215755.1 uncultured bacterium | reverse complement strand
ACGCCAAGATCATCTACTTCGACAACGGCATCGAGCAGCGCATGAACGGCACCTGTGCCGGCGGTACGGGCGCGTTCATCGACCAGATGGCAACCCTGCTGCACACCGACGCCAGCGGCCTTAACGAACTCGCGGCCAACGCCACCACCATCTATCCCATCGCCAGCCGCTGCGGCGTTTTTGCCAAGACCGACGTCCAGCCGCTGCTCAACGAGGGCGCCCGCCCCGAGGACGTGGCCGCCTCCATCTTCCAGGCTGTCGTGACCCAGACCATCTCGGGCCTGGCTTGCGGCCGTCCCATCCGCGGCAACGTCGCCTTCCTGGGCGGCCCGCTGCAGTACCTCTCCGAGCTGCGCCACCGCTTCTACCTTACGCTCAACCTGGACGAGGAGCACCGTATCGTGCCCCAAAACGCTCACCTGTTTGTGGCGAGCGGCGCCGCCATGGCGCACGAGTCCAATAAGCTCAGCACGTTCCCGCAGCTCATCGAGGCCATCGACAGCTTGGGTGACACGCAGGGTGCCGAGGTCGAGCGCCTGGACCCGCTCTTTGCCACCGACGAGGATTTTGCCGAGTTCAAAACCCGCCACGACCAGGAAGTCGTCCCCAAGGGCAAGCTCGACGGCTACACCGGCCGCGTGTTCATCGGTGTCGACGCCGGCTCCACCACCATGAAGGCCGCGCTCGTGGGTGAGGACGGTCAGCTGCTGCACACCTGGTACGGCAACAACAACGGTGACATCCTGGGCACGGCCAAGGTCATCATGGCCGATTTCTACAACCACATCCCCGCCGGCTGCACCATCGGCCACGTGACCACCACGGGCTACGGTGAGGCGCTTCTCATTGAGGCCCTCAAGGCCGATTCCGGCGAGATCGAGACCGTCGCGCACCTGCGCGGCGCCAAGGCTTTCCTGCCCGGCGTCGAGTTTATCCTGGACATCGGCGGCCAGGACATGAAGTGCCTGCGCGTCAAGGACGGCGTTATCGAGCACATTATGCTCAACGAGGCCTGCTCGTCGGGCTGCGGCAGCTTTATCGAGAGCTTCGCTGTGTCTATGAACATGGACGTGCGCACGTTCGCCAATGCCGCCATCCATGCCAAGGCCCCCGTCGACCTGGGCAGCCGCTGCACGGTCTTTATGAACTCGCGCGTTAAGCAGGCGCAAAAGGAAGGCGCCACGGTGGGCGACATCGCGGCAGGCCTGTCCTACTCCGTCATCAAGAACGCCCTGTTCAAGGTCATCAAACTGCGCGATCCCAAGGAGATCGGCAGCCAGGTGATCGTCCAGGGCGGCACCTTTATGTCCGATGCCACGCTGCGCGCGTTTGAGCAGCTCACCGGCGTGCATGCCGTACGTCCCGACATCGCCGGCTGCATGGGCGCTTACGGTGCGGCCCTGCTCGCCCGCGATCGCGCTGGCGCTGACGGCACCTCGACCATCCTTTCGGCCGAGGACATCGCGCACCTCACCGTGACGCAAAAGCATGTCCGTTGCGGCCGTTGCTCTAACAACTGCCAGCTTACCGTCAACGACTTTGGCGGCGGCAGGCGCTTCATTACCGGTAACCGCTGCGAGAAGGGCGCTGGCCACAAAAAGCAGAAGACCGAGGCCCCCAACCTCTTCAAAAAGAAAAACGAGCTGCTCTTTAACCGCGAGGTCCTGAGTCCCGACGAGGCCCCGCGCGGCACCGTGGGTATCCCGCGCGCACTCAATATGTACGAGAACTACCCCTTCTGGCACGCGTTCTTTACGCGCCTAGGCTTTAGCGTGCAGCTGTCCGATCAGTCGAGCAAGAAGACCTATCAGGCGGGCATCGAGTCCATGCCGTCCGAGAGCGTGTGCTATCCGGCCAAAATGAGCCACGGCCACGTGATGAACCTCATCGACCGTGACGTCGACTTCATCTGGATGCCGTGCGTGCGCTGGGAGCGCAAGGAGGATCCGACGGCTGGCAACTGCTATAACTGCCCCATCGTCATGAGCTACCCCACGGCGTTGGCACTCAATATCGACGAGATTCGCGAGCAGAACATCGAGTTCCTGTATCCGTTTGTGCCCTATCACGACAAGACCGAGCTCAAGCGCCGTCTGTACCAGGTGCTCGCCGTCGACCGTGTGGCCGATGCTGAGACCGGTCGCGGTCGCGTGCGCGGTCCCAAGATCACGCGCTCCGAGGTCGATGCCGCCGTCAACGCTGCCTTTGAGGCCGATGCGCGCTTCCACGAGGATATCCAGACCATGGGCGAGGAGGCCCTTAAGTGGGTCGAGGACCACGGCGGTCACGGCATCGTGCTCGCCGGTCGTCCCTACCATAACGACCCCGAGATCAACCACGCCCTGCCCGAGCTTATCTCGAGCTTTGGCTTTGCGGTCTTTACCGAGGATTCGCTTGCGCACCTTGTGAAGCCCGAGCGCCCCATCCGCGTGGTCGACCAGTGGATGTACCACAGCCGCCTGTACGCCGTCGCCCGTTTTGTGACTATGCGCAACGACCTGGACCTGATCCAGCTCAATTCCTTCGGCTGCGGTCTGGACGCTCTGACCACCGACCAGGTGCAGGAGATTCTGGAGGCCAGCGGCAAGATCTACACCGTGCTCAAGATCGACGAGGTGTCCAACCTGGGCGCCGCACGCATCCGCATCCGCTCGCTCATGGCAGCGCTCAAGGACCAGGAGGCCGAGCGCCTGGCAGAGGCCACGGCCGCGGGCGAGGCCTACGAGCAGGGCGATGCTGCGCCGGTGGCTCCCTCCACGGACGCTCCCGCGTTCGCGAGCCGCAAGTACACGTTCGAGGCGCAGCGCGAGAGTGCTTCGACCGCGTGGCCCAAGGTGCCCTTTACCGAGCAGATGCGCGAGGAGGGCTACACCATCCTGTGCCCGCAGATGGCGCCGATCCACTTTGATCTGGTCAAAGAGGTGTTCCGCGGTGCTGGCTACAACTTGGAGCTGCTGCCCTCGACTGACCACGATGCCGTCGAGGCCGGCCTGCGCTACGTGAACAACGACATCTGCTATCCGTCGATCCTGGTGACGGGCCAGATCATGGAGGCTATCGAGAGCGGTCGGTACGACCTGTCCAAGACGGCCGTGGTTATCAGTCAGACCGGCGGCGGCTGCCGTGCCACCAACTACATCGCGCTCATCCGCAAGGCCCTGCGCGAGAGCGGCCACCCAGAGATTCCGGTGATCTCGCTTTCGGCCGTGGCGCTGGGCGAGGACAACCCTGGCTTTAAGATTACGCCGGCGCTGCTTAAGCAGGCAGTCTACGCGGTGCTCTTTGGCGACGTGATGATGCAGATGCTCTATCGTTGCCGCCCGTACGAGGCTACGCCCGGTGCCGCCAATGCGCTCTACGAGGAGTACATGACGCGCGCCCGCAAGCTGGCGCCTAAGTTCAACAGGCACAACTACACCAAGCTGTGCCGCGAGGCCATCCGCGCGTTCGACACTATGCCGCTTGTGGGCGAGGGCACCAAGCCGCGCGTGGGCGTGGTCGGCGAGATCTTGGTCAAGTTCCACCCCACGGCCAACAACCACGTGGTCGACGTTATCGAGCGCGAGGGCTGCGAGGCCGTGGTGCCGGGCCTGCTCGACTTCTTCCTGTACTCCATGACCAACGCCGAGCTGCAGAAGGACGAGCTGGGTAGTGCTGCTACAACGCGTGCGGGCATGCAGGCGCTCATCAAACTCGTGGACTGGATGCGCACGCCGGTGGAGGAGATGCTCGAAAAGTCCCGCCGCTTTGAGGCGCCCGAGCGCATCGGCACCATGGCCGACAAGGCCCGTACGGTGCTTTCGGTGTGCAACAACATGGGCGAGGGCTGGTTGCTCACGGCCGAGATGCTCGACCTGATTGACCATGGCGCGCCCAACATCATCTGCACGCAGCCCTTCGCGTGCCTGCCCAATCACGTGGTGGGCAAGGCCGTGATCAAGGAGCTGCGCCGTCAGCACCCCGAGAGCAATATCGTCGCGGTTGACTATGATCCTGGTGCGTCCGAGGTCAACCAGCTCAACCGTATTAAGCTCATGATCAGCGTGGCGAAGGAGAACATGCGCGCCGGCAAGGGCTTTAAGCTCGAGAAGGTGGCGCCGCTCGCGATGGACGAGGTCACCGGCCAGATGCGCGCCCATGACGGCTGCGTGAGCTGCGGCTCGGTCGATGAGAGTGCCGTGGCGTCGGTCGCTGAGCGCCTGGGACGCGGCATTAAGAAGTAGTTGGCCTGCTTCGAGCCGGATATAAGACAAACGGGTGGCAGCCGTGTCGGCTACCACCCGTTTTTGCTGGACATATGTTGCGTAAATGACCTTGCTGCAGCCTTCCGTGGGCTCGCCCGATTTCTGGGCTGGCTCGGGCTTTGAAGACAAGTTATTGCAGGCCCAGGGCGATTTTTCGCTCAACGCGGGTCAACACAGTGTGACGTATCTGCCAAACGACGAGACGACCGCTACGGACTGCCCATCGCCACCTACGAGATGGAAGCCGAAAAGTACATCTACCGCGTGTACAAGTACGAGCTGTAGGGCCGCGCTTAGGTTTGACCAATGGAGTATGAAAACACGCCGTTCGCCGATGCCCCCTCCGTGAGTGGCAGCCATATGGTTTGATGTCAGAAACATATAGTTGTCGCCAGCCTGCTGGCGACGTTCCCCCTTATATCGGAGGTTCCAGGTATGTTTCGCGCTCCGTTAAACAACTATCGGTTGGTCTAACATGGGTCGCCGTGCTATTTCGATAACCCTTGCAGTGGTCTGCCTGGCTGTGCTCCTAGGCGCTACAGGGCTGTTTGCTATAAGCCGAGAAACGTCCTACATGCAGAAATGCGCTTCCGAAGGTTTTGCCATTGATGGTTTCTATCGGGACGACAAGACGAGTCTGGAAACCCTGGCCTTTCTTGAAGAGGATAACCATCGGTGGCAACTGGTCGACAAAGACGGCAGCTGCGTTGACGGGCAGTTTAAGCGTACGGATGACCCCAACATCCTGATATTAAAGAAGGAAAACGGCGAAGAATTCGGCACGGTTCACGTTGCGTATATATCGCGCCGACGCAATCAGGGGCAGATTTACCTAATTAGAAATACTGAGGTGACCCGATTTTATCTTGTGAGCACCGATACGGCGTTTACGGTGGAGTCTGGCGATGTCGATGCGGACGTCTGATTCACGGCAATAAAACAGCGAGCGGGGCGCGGACGTGAACTACGTCCCGCTTTTTGCATGTGCCTGCGTCGCGTCTGAGCCTCGCCGCGACTTGCGCCTGTGCGCGGGAGCCATCCCATGCTCCGCATTACTTCACATCAAACTCCACGCGATCGAGTTCGGGTACGTTGAGGTCGATGAGTTTGCGGGCAACGCGGCGGTCGTGTGCCCCAAGCGCCTCGCTTGTCGTCACATGGGCGACAATCTCGCGCTCGACGATGCCCTCCTCGTCGCCTTCGGTGGCCGAGGTCTCGACGGCGACGGTGTAATCCTTAAAGCCTGGCAGCACCGCCGCAAGCTCGCGCGTGGTTTCGGTGACGCCGTAGCCGTCCTGCACGCCGGCCTGCGCCGAGCCAATAGACCCCGCCGTCATAACGATGCAGGGGATGGCAAAGACTACCGTGCCCACAATGATGCGGCGGCGCACCTTGCGCGATAGCTCGTCGACCTCGGCTTTTTCCTCGGCGGTCACAATGCCGTCGCCGTTGAGGTCGCGCTTGAGCGGTACACGTAAAAGAAGCAATACGGCTTCGGCAGCCAGTGCGATAAAGACCACGTTGATGCCAAATTCGTAGAGCGCCGAGAGAAACAGTGACCCGCTTGCGATGGCGATGCCGTAGCCAGCTGCGCACAGAGGCGGCATGAGCGCGGTCGCCACGGCCACGCCGGCGATGAGCGTGGCGGGTTCCTGGTCGCGCGAGTTGCCCAGACCACCCGCAAAGCCGCCCGCGAGCGCGACGGCAAGGTCCCACACGGTGGGCGTCGAGTTGTCGATGATGGCGGCCGTGGTGGCGCCAAGGGGCGAGAGCTTAAAGTACAACGTGGATGTGACCAGGCAAAAGACCATCTGCAGCGCGAGGCCGGCAATGGCCTCGACGGTAATCTCGCGGTCGAGCGTGGCGATGCCGTATGCCATGGCAAGGACCGAGCCCATGAGCGGGCAGATGAGCATGGCGCCTACAATGGCGATATCCGAGTCGATATCGAGGCCGATGCTCGCGATCAACATGGCAATAATCAGGATGCATAAGTGCGAGCCAGTCAGGCGCGCCCCGTTTACAAAGCGCTTACGAATCACGTGATAGGGCGCGCGTCCCTCGCGAATGTTGAATGCCTGCTTTAGAAAGCGGCTTGCGTTCTTCATGGCCTCGCTGTGGGCGGGGCGGATGCCATGGCGCCGATGATGGCGCTCGCGCAGTC
Organism: uncultured bacterium; assembly: GCA_905215755.1. GTDB lineage: Bacteria > Actinomycetota > Coriobacteriia > Coriobacteriales > Coriobacteriaceae > Collinsella. The sequence continues at coordinate 42,984 of CAJMRE010000011.1, read as the reverse complement.
GCTTGAGCTGTTGTTTATCGAGTTCCATGTCCACCTCGTATTGCCGCAGGAACGCGGGTGCGTTCGCAGCATGTACTCTACACCGTGACGGGTGGGGCGGTCATCTTGACATGGAACTTAGGCGAGCAGGCAAAGGAAGACACGCCACATGCGAGTACTGCCGAGGGTTTCGGCAGATACAAAAAAGCGCGGGGCCGGATAGTCTCCGACCCCGCGCTCTGTACGGGTACGTTGTTGTTGGGTTTAGCCCAGCAGGCTCAGACCCACGGAGACAAACGCCAGGATAACGCCGACGATAGACTCGCCACCGAGCAGGCCGCTGGCGACGACCAGGCCCTGCTCCTGGAAGGCGGCATCCTTGGCGGCCTTCTCCTCGTCCGAAAGACCGGCCTCGGCGTCGCGGTGAGCGGCCCACTTGTCGTAGGCGAGCTTAACGCAGGAGCCCAGGAAAGCCGTGAGCGACATATAGAACGGCAGGTACACGCCCAGACCGATCATCATGGCCGGAATGCCGAGCCAGTACATGACGATGCCGGCGATAAAGCCGCCTGCGAACCACGGTACGCTCGGGATGCCCGAGACCATGGTGGCGACCACACTTGCCTGCGCGGCCACAAAGCTCTTGTCGGGACCAAAGGCGTCCGGACCATAGGCGGTGACGAGCGCGACCATGACGGCGGCGGCGACCAGGGCGCCCACGATGCCGCCGATGGCCTGACCGACCCACTGTGCGCGCGGGTTGGTGCCCAGCACGGCGCCGGCCTTAAAGTCGTTCATGACGTCGCCCGCAAGGCCGCACGCCACGGCTACGATGCCGGCGATAAAGAACAGTTTGACCTGAGCGAGCTGTGCGAAGGCGGCAACGATGAGCATGACGATGAGGCCGAAGATCTCCATGGGGTCGATGCCCGTCTGGCCGCAGCTCTGCGCGCTCATGATGGTGGTGACAAAGGTGAACAGCGTGACGATGACGGCTGGAACGGGACCAAGGTCGAGCGCGATGGCGACGATCACGGCGATGGCGGCGGCGCCCAGGCCGATGATGCCGGCGTCGAGCTTAAGGGAGCCCGAGATGAGCGACTGCTCGTCGGTGTCGGTGGAGCTGTCGGCGGCGAGGCCGCGGACGATACCGGCGACCTGCGGCAGGATGTCCTTGAGGACGACGGCGACGCCAAAGCCCATCATGAGGCCCATACCCAGGGACTTGACGATGCCCTGTGCGGTCATAACGTCAAACAGACCGGCAGCGGTGCCGCCGACGATGATGCCAAAATTGCCCAGCAGCGCGCCGGCAAACCAGAAAGCGACCGGGGCGAAGCCCACGAGGAAGCCGACGGAGAGCAGCATGGGCGAGTTGTAGATGGCAAAGGTCACGCCGGGGATGTTGAGCGTGCACAGCATACTGGGCACAATGCCCAGGGCGTCGCGAAGCACGCTGTAGATGCCCGCGATGGCCATGGAGCCAAAGAGCTGCTTGCCGGTCTTGCCGCCGGCCTCGGTGGCGCGCAGGGTCTGAGCTGCGGCGTTGCCGGTGGGGAACTCAAGCGCGGCGTCCACGATAAAGTGACGGTGGATGAGCGCCGTGGCCAGCAGGCCCAGGATGGTGCCGGCGAGTGCCACGATAAACATGTCGAGCCAGCTGATCTGGTCGGCATAGCCCAGCATCCAGGCGCCCGGGATGGTAAACGCCAGACCGCCGGCGACCATGGCGCCTGCGGACATGATGGTGTGGGTGACGTTTGCCTCGTTGAGGCTGGCGTTGCCCATGAGCTTAAGGAAGAACAGCGAGATGACGGCAGCGAAGACGATCGGCCAGGGGAGTGCGCCCATCTTGAGGGCGGTGTAGGCCGAGCTTGCCGTGATGATCACGCAGCCAAGGACGCCGATGACGACGCCGCGCAGCGTAAGTTGCCCGCGCATCGAAGCGCGGTTCGAGGGATTGCTCATATAAAACTCCTTTGCGTATATCCGCTTCCCCCGGGAGCGCCGTTACGGATACGGCGCGGGAAGTCGGGTTACCAAGGGCCGCCGCGTGAGCTCGCAAACGACCGCGCACCAGTATAGCGGCAAGGTAGTCATTTTGGGATGACTGGTTTAGGTAGGCGATATACTGCTGGGCAGACGAAAGGAGCGCCGACGATGCTTAATGGGTGCGCATATATATTGACGGTCGACGTGGGCAACACGTTCATTCGCTTTGGCCTGTTTGCCGAGGATTCGGCCGCGGCGCAGGAATGTCCGCTTGCGACGTGCGAGATCACCACGCCGTCGAGCATCACAGCAGACGAGGCGCGCATGCGTCTCGTGCAGGTCATGGCCGCGCTGGCGGCCGATGCGGGCATGCCGGGTGTGCTCGTACCCGCCGCGGCCGTGCTGAGCTGCGTGGTCCCGGCGCTCGAGCGCCCGTGGAAGGCGGCACTTTCCCGCACCTGCACGGGGCGCGTTCTTACCGTGGGACCGGGCCTCAAGACTGGCATGCCCGTGCACTACGATGACCCGGCCGAGATCGGTCCCGACCGCATCGCCGATGCCGTGGCGGCCCGCGCCGTCTACGGCTCGCCGTGCATCGTGATTGACCTGGGCACGACGACCAATATCGAGGTCATCGACGCGCACGGTACCTTTGTCGGCGGCGTTATCGCGCCAGGCCTGGCCCTCGGCGCCCGTTCGCTCTCGGCCGCTGCGGCGCGCCTGCCTCAAGTTGAGCCCTCGGCGCCGACACACGTCATCGGCCGCAACACGCGCGAGGCCATGCGCTCGGGCGTGGTTCTGGGCGAGGTGGCCCGCATCGACGGCATGCTCGACATGGTGCTTGCCGAGATGCGCGCGACCAAGGCCGCGGGGGAGAGCGATGTGCCCATCGTCATTACCGGCGACGATGGCGAGGCACTTGCGGCGCTGGTCGGCCATAGCCTGACGGTCGATGACGCGTTGACGCTGCGGGGTCTCGCCGAGCTCTACCACATCAACCAAAAGCCCCGCCGCGCGTAGGGCGGGGGGCTGGTGGGATAAGCGCCCCTACCTTTCACCTGCTACAATGGGTCAAACTATTGCGATTTCGGAGGTGTCTGCCATGTCGGACGATCTTCATCAAACCGCGTCGGGCAAGCGCCGCGACGTCATTAGCTGGGATGAGTTCTTTATGAGCGTGGCCATCGCCGCGCAGCGCCGCAGTAAGGACCCCAACACGCAGGTGGGCGCGTGCATCGCCAACACCAACCACCGCATCCTTTCGGTGGGCTACAACGGTACGCCCTCGGCGCTCAACGACGACTTTTTCCCGTGGGGCACGAGCGACGACCCGTTGCAGGATAAGCACAACTACGTGGTGCATGCCGAGGCCAACGCCGTGCTCAACTACCGCGGCTCGCTCAAGGACCTTGAGGGTTCCACGGTCTACGTCACGCTGTTTCCGTGCCACGACTGCGCCAAGATCCTGGCGCAGGTGGGCGTGGGCGAGGTCGTCTACCTGGACAATAAGTATGCCGACACCGATGACGGTCGTATCAGCCGCCGCATTCTCGACTCTTGCGGCATCAGCTACCGCCAGGTTATCGTCGATGTCCAGATTGGTACCGGGGGACAGGCTTAGCAGTAGCGCGTGCCAACGCCAGCTGGCGGCAAAACAGCCAAAAGAGCCCCGTCCCAAATTGACTACTCGTGAAAGTCGCGTCTGCGCGCATGGACGGCTCGTGAGCGGGTACATGGCTGTAGTAACATAGCTTCTGTCCGCGGGCGTGCCCGCGTTATTGTGAGAAAGGAGCCCCTGTGGCTGTTAACGAAGAGCTGCTTAAGAAGGTTCTTGAAGAGATCCGCCCCAACCTGCAGGCCGATGGCGGCGATATGGAGTATGTGGGCGTCGACGACGAGGGTGTTGTCAAGCTGGAGCTGCAGGGCGCCTGCGCCGGCTGCCCCATGAGCTCGCTAACCCTTTCCATGGGTATCGAGCGCATCCTGAAGGAGCATGTGCCCGGCGTTACCCGCGTTGAGCAGGTCAATGCTTCCGGCGAGGCCGAGGACCTGTACGACGAGTACGCGCCGTTCTAAGATGCGAAAGCTGCGGACGGTACGCTCCGCATAGACGTTACGCCCAGATATGCGGCTGCGAGCGCAAGGCCCGCGGCCGCATTTGTATGTAGGGAGCAGGGGATCGATATGCTCAACGACCTCTACCATATGCTTGATCCCGTCGCGATCTCGGCGGGCCCCATCACCATTTACTGGTATGGTCTGGCCTACGTGGTCGGCGCTCTGCTCACGGCGGTTGTTATGTACCGCACGCAGCGCCGTTGGGGCTTCGACATTACGATTGATGACCTGACGAGTGTCGTGGTCGGTGCGGTCTTTGGCCTCATCATCGGCGCGCGCCTGTTTTACGTCGTCTTTTATGGCGATGGCTACTATTGGACCCACCCGCTCGAGATCTTTGCCACCAACGAGGGAGGTATGAGCTTCCATGGCGGCCTGGTGGGCGGCATCTTGGGCGGCATCATCGTGTGCCGCATGTATAAGCTCGACGCCTGGACCGTCGCCGACCTTGCCGTGATCGGCGCCCCGCTGGCCCTGTGCCTGGGACGTTGCGCCAACTTCGTGAACGGCGAGCTGTGGGGTAAGCCGACCGATCTGCCCTGGGGTGTGGTCTTTGGCGGCACCGCGGGCGATATGCCGCGCCATCCCTCCCAGCTCTACGAGGCATTCCTAGAGGGCATCGTGCTCTTCTGTTTTTTGCAGGTGCTCAGCCGCAAAAAGCCGCTGCTGCCCCAGGGTACGTTTATGGGCGTGTTCGTGATGGGGTACGGCATCGTCCGCTTTCTCGTTGAGTTCGTGCGCGTGCCCGATGCCCAGCTGGGTTATCTGCTGGGAGGCGTCATCACCATGGGCCAGCTGCTGAGTTTGCCGCTTGTGATCGCCGGCCTGGCGCTCATCATCTTCGCCCGGCACCGCAACCAGCCCCAGCGCGTCTACCTGGACGCCTAACCAAGACCACCGCAAAGGGGACAGGCACCTTTGTGGTGGTCTTGCCGAGTTTGATAGGTTTCTAGAAAGGCTTTCGGACTGTGAAGGATTCCGACCTCTCCACAACGGCTGCGCGCGACGCTGCCCGCATCGTCTGGTTTAAGCGCTATCCCGCCAAGCAGACGCTCGTCGCATTTTTGCTCGCGCTGTTGGCAACCACGGCGTTTTCCATCGATCCCGCCCCGGTGTCGAGCAACGCGGTCTTGGCGATTGACCCCAAAGCCTCGGGCATGCTGTACGTGTGCTACGAGGTGCTCCTCTCGTTTGCCGGCCATACCGACGCGGTCATGCTGCTTGCGCTTGCCTGCCTGCTCACGCTGCCGTTTCGCTACGTATTCTTTGGCCGCAGCGACGCCTGGCGTCCCTCGGTGATCCTTCCGTCGCTGTTCTTTGCCGTCTGCATGGTGTTTGGCCGCAGCTACGACCTCACTGATTCGGCCGAGATCGTGCTCGGCGACAAGGCCCGCATCATCTGCGCCTGGATAGGCGGTGTGGGCTGGATGCTCTTGGCGGTCGTTGCCTTCTACCTTGCCTTTGAGTGTCTAGATTGGCTGAGCTCTCGGCGTATTCCGTTTTCCGAAGCGCACTTTGGCCGCGTATGGCGTGTGGCTCACGCCGTGCTCTCGGTCCATCCCTTTGCTGGGCCCTTCTTGGTGCTTATGATCGCCTGGGCGCCCACGCTCATCGCTTCGCTGCCCGGCCTTTTTATGGGGGATACGGGTGCGCAGATTCGCCAGTGGTTCAACTACCCCAACGGCACGAGTGACTACCTGCGTCTGCTCAATCCCAATGTGTTGCTCAACGGACATCACCCCGTGGCGCACACGGCTATCATCGGTTCGTGCGTCCAGCTGGGGCTTTCGCTGTTCAATAGCGCCAACGCAGGTCTTGCCATCTACGCCTGCGCCCAGTTCGTCATTACGGCCGCCTGCATGGCCTATTCCATCTCGTCGCTGCGCAAGCTGGGCGTGAGCCTGCCGGTCCGCGGCGTGATCTTGCTGTTCTTTGTGTTTATGCCCATGTTCTCCAACTACGCGGCGCTGCTTACCAAAGATGTGCTGTTTGCCGACGCGTTTTTAGTGCTGTTGGTGCAGACCGTGAAGCTCGTAGCCTGCGGCCTGCCCCGTCGCGATGCCAATGCCGAGCGTGCGGGCGAACAGAGGCCCGTGCTCTTTGCGCGCCATGACTGGCTGCTGCTCGCTCTGGGCGCCATGGGTTCCACGTTTCTGCGCAACGGCGGCCTAGTGTTTCCCCTGGCGGCATGCGTGATCGCGGCGGCGTTTTGCGCATGGGACGCGCATGTGGCTCATCGTGCAGCCAAGCAGGCCGGTGCTGCGCCTTCGGGCGCCATCCCGCGTTTCCGCTGGGTGGGAGTTCTTGCGGTGCTTGCACTCTGCCTTGCCTCTAATATGTACTTCACCAAGGTCTTTATGCCGGCGCACGACATCACGCCTGGTTCCAAGCGCGAAATCCTCTCGATTCCGTTCCAGCAGACGGCTCGTTTCGTCCAAAAGCACGACGGCCTCAACTCGGGCGTCAACCCCACGGTTAAGGAGGACGGCACCATCGTGGAGGCTCCTTGCGACGGCTTGGTGACCGACGAAGAGCGTGCCGTGATCGACCGTGTGCTCAAGTACGAGAATCTGGGCCGCCGTTACAACCCGGATAAGTCGGACGCTGTCAAAAATTGCTTCAACGAGTACGCCTCGCAGGAGGACATCAAGGCCTATTTTGAGGTGTGGGCCCAGATGTTCAAAAAGGATCCCGAGTGCTATATCTCGGCGCTCATCAATAACTACTACGGCTACTTTTATCCGAGTGCCCGCGATGCGTGGGTCTACAGCACGGCGCGCAGTGCCGAGATTATGGCAAAGCCCGATAACCTCAAGTACTTCGACTTCCATCCGGTTGACAGCAACGTGGTGCGCTGGTGCGACCACCTGATCAATTTGTACCGTGTGGCGGTGCAGCGTGTTCCCTTTATCTCGCTCACCATGAGCTCGGCCACCTATGTGTGGATCATGATCGCCGTGGTGGTCTACTTGCTGCGTCGTCATTCATGGCGTGCGCTGGCGATCTGGGTGCCGCTGTTGGGCGTGCTCGCTGTGTGCCTGATTGGCCCGTGCAACGGCTCGACTTACATGCGCTACCTGTATCCGGTCATCGCCTGCATGCCCTTCGCCATCGGCGCCACCGTCACCCGCAGCGACTTCTTCTGGTTCTAATTTGGTGCATTGAGGGCCAGGTTTCTTTGCACCAAAGGGGACATCATCACGACGCCTTCATTTTGGGGTTTATCTCGCAGGGCAGTAGGTATATCATAACGACGTTTGTTTATATTGCCCGAGCATCTGCGCTGGGCTTTAGGTCGAAACCGATAGGAGACACGTATGTCCGGACACTCTAAGTGGGCCACAACCAAGCATCGTAAGGGCGCGCAGGACGCCAAGCGTTCCGCCCTCTTCTCCAAGCTCAGCCGCAACATCACCGTTGCTGCCCGTCTCGGCGGTGACCCGCTGCCCGAGAACAACGCCAGCCTCGCCGCTGCCGTTGCCAAGGCCAAGGCTCAGTCCATGCCTAAGGACAAGATCAAGTCCGCTATCGACAAGGCTTTTGGTTCGGGTGCCGATGCCGCCGTCTACGAGAACATCGTGTACGAGGGCTACGGTCCCGCCGGTGTCGCCGTCTACGTCGACTGCCTGACCGACAACCGCAACCGTACCGCCGCTGATGTCCGTTCCGCCTTCTCCCACGCTGGTGGCAACCTGGGCACCTCCGGCTCCGTTGCCTTCCAGTTTGAGCGCAAGGGCCAGATCGTCGTCGCCAAGGAGATCCTGGACGAGAACGCCAAGAAGGAGACCATGATCGCCAACGGTGCTGCCGGTGACGAGGATGAGTTCATGATGGCCATCGCCGAGGCCGGTGGCGAGGACTACGAGGATGCCGGCGAGGAGTGGATCGTCTGGACTACTGCTAACGAGGTCATGGCTGTCTCCAAGGCGCTCGAGGAGCAGGGCGTCCAGGTCAAGGGCTCCGAGACCACCATGGTCCCGACCACCCCGACCGAGGTCTCCGGCGCCGACGCCAAGAAGGTTCAGCGCCTCATCGACCGTCTTGAGGAGCTCGACGACGTCCAGGATGTTTACAGCACCATGGACATGACCGACGAGGTCATCGCTGCCCTCGAGGAGGAGTAGCGCCCGCACGGGTTAAGCCGTGCATATCTGGGCATAATGAAGCGAGCATGCAAGCCTCGTGGAATAGATGAGCCGGATCCGCGTGCGTAGAGCACCGGACCCGGCTCTTTTATAATGATGCGAACCGTTTTGTATTTCGAGTGCCGAGATTTGAAGGGAGCGCCACGTGCGCGTACTCAAACGAGCCCTAGCGATTGTGTATCTTGCCGCCGCCATCGTGGCGCTGGGTACGCTTGTCTGCCAGTTTTGGGGGCCGTATACGTATCGCTTTATGCTGCTGATGCGCGACCCCATGCCGCGCATTGTCGTGACGGCATGCGGCGGAGTTGTGGCGATCGGCGTGCTGGTAAGCTTCTTCCGCCTGATGTTTGCTCGTCGCGAGCCGTCCTGTGTGCATCCGGCGGGGGAGCGCAATATCGAGGTCACCCTTGCGGCGCTTTCTTCGTGTGCTAGGGCTGCTGCCGAGCGCGACGACCGCGTGATGGTCGAGCATGTCGAGGCCCGCGTCCAAGGCTCCGACGATTCGCACGTCCGATTTAAGGTCGAGGCTATCGCGCTTGACGATAAGGACGTGGCATCTCTGGCTACTGCGATGCAGCGGCGCATCGAGGAAGCTTGCGACACCATGCTTGGCACGCCGGGCACGACCGCACGCGTTCGTTTTTTGCCGTCCAAGACTACCGTCCAGACCGTGGAGGTTTCCGGTGAGTGATACCAATCAAGACAAGACCGCTCGTACGCCGCGCCTGACGATTGACCAGAGCGCCACGCCGGCGAACGAACCTGTTGATTCCAAAGCAGAGGCAACCGAGTTACAAGACGCGGCAGCCGCGGATTTTGACGAGGCTATGGGTCTCATCAAGGGTACGGGCGCTGCCATCTGGAGCTATGCCGTGCGTCATCCCAACACCACGCTTGGCGCCGTCGCTGGCTTTATCCTCGCCGTGTTGGTGCTCACGTTGGGCCTGTGGGACACGCTCGTCATTGCATTCTTCGTGCTGATCGGCGCTGTGATCGGCCAAATTCGCGACGGCGAGAACGGGATCGTCAACTTCTTCGGCCGTCTGTTTAGCGGCCGCTAATAGGCCGCTAATATGTATTCGACTGTCGCATCTGCGGCAGGCATAAGGAGGAACCATGGCTTTTAACACGAAGGTCGATGTAGCCGATACCGAGCTCGAGGAGAACGAGGCGGTCGTCGCCGAAGCCGAGGATGTGACGCTCGAGGACGAGGCTCTTGTCGAGGTCGAGTCCGATGAGGATGAGGACGACGAGGAGGCGGACGAGTCCGAGGACTCGCTGACCTATTCCAACGGTGTGATCGAGAAGATCGTTGCCATGGCCACCCGCGAGGTTCCGCACGTTCTGGGCATGAAGGGTAACCTCATGCACTTTGTGCAGGAGCAGTTTGGTGCCGAGAATCTGACCAAGGGCGTGACGGTCGAGGTCACCGATGACAATCGCGTGGTCGTCAACATCTCCGTCATTATCGAGTACGGTGCCTATGCGCCCGCGATCTTCGACGATGTCAAGGCACGCGTCACCGAGCGCCTTGCCGCGATGACGGGCCTTGAGGTGGCGGGCGTCAACCTGCGCATCGAGGACGTCATCACCCCCGAGGAGTACGAGCACCGCACCAGCCAGCACGAATAACCTTCCAAAAAGGGACAGGTTTGTTTTGGCAGGTTTTATCTGCGAAAACGTTAAACGGCCGACCGCGCAAGCAAAAGCGTGGCCGGCCGTTATTTGTATGCCCCCCGATGTAGGCATACCGCTCGTCTAACTAGGGGTTGCAATCGTCGCGTTCCGCGTTACCCTAATGGACGCATTGTTTCCAAATTGTTAACGAGGGGTTGCCGTAATGGCCGACGAGCACGAAACAGAAAGCAAGGCATGGGCGATTGAGGCCGCCGCGGCAGAGGCGGCATCGCGTGCTGCCGAGGAGATGCATCGTCCTCCCGTGGTGCCGATGGAGCGTGTGGTTGATCGCACCGATATCGAGCGCGGCGAGCGTGCCGGTCAAAAGCGCAGCCAGGAGCCGGGCTTTCCGCGCTTTTTTGCCGAGCTCAATCTGGGCCTGATTCTTACGGCCTTTGCCATCGTTGCGTTTAAAACCCCTAATCACTTTGCTTTTGGCGGCACCTCGGGCGTGTCGGTCATTCTGTCCACGCTGTTCCCGACCCTGCCCGTCGGCGTCTTTATGTGGATTATTAACGCGGTTCTCGTCGTTTTGGGCTTTATCTTTTTGGAGCGCAAGGCAATCCTGTGGAGCGTCTTCGCCTCGTTTGCGCTGTCCGCCTATGTTTCGCTGTTTGAGCTCTTTATTCCGACCGATGTCTCTCTGACGGGCGATATGTGGCTCGATCTGTGCTTTGCTGTGATTCTGCCGGCGCTCGGCAGTGCCATCGTCTTTGATATTGGCGCCTCGACAGGTGGCACGGACATTCTTGCCATGATCCTCAAGCGCCGCACCACGCTCGAGATTGGCCGCGCCCTGCTCCTGGTCGATATCGGCATCGTGACCATCGCGGCCTTCTTGTATGGCCCGCGTGTCGGTCTGTATTGCGTGCTCGGCCTGTTTGCCAAGACGCTTGTGGTCGACAAAGCCATCGAGAGCATCCATCTTCGTAAGGTCTGCACGGTCATTTGCTCCGAACCCCTTAAGGTCGAGGAGTTTATCGTCAAGCATCTCAACCGCACGGCGACCATCAGCCGCGGCTACGGTGCCTTCTCGGGCAAGTGCGTGACGGTGATCATGAGCGTGCTGAGCCGTCGCGAGGCCGTGCAACTACGCCGCTATGCGCGCGAAGTCGATCCGGGTGCCTTTATCACGATCGTCGACAGCTCCGAGATCGTCGGCAAGGGCTTCCGCGGAACGAACTAGCACAGACGTATTCAACGAACCGCCTGCTGGCGCCGTGTACCTTGCAAATCGGTCATCTTTGAGTATTTGACCCCACATTGGGCAATAATGATGCTAAAGACAACGTTTGCGATCCAAGTGATTCGTTCAAGATACGAAGGGATGATTCTATGTTCTGCTCGCAGTGCGGCGCCCCCATGGGCGATAACGACAAGTTCTGCGGCGTGTGTGGTGCTCCTAATGCCGGTGCCGCTGGCCCCGCTCCCCAGGGACAGCCTCAGCCCCAGCAGTTTGTTCCGCAACCGCCCGTGGCGAATGCGCCAAAGGGCTGTGTGGCTCAGGCGTTTGAGGATATGACCAAGACTCCGGGCGTGCTGCAGCGCGTGTGCCAGATCGCTTTTTTGCCGGCGCTTATCTGTGTCGTGTCGGTACTCGTGCTGTTCATCCCCGTTATCGGCGGTATTGCGGCTGCCATCGGCTTTTTGGCTGCCTACGTGGCGAGCGTGTGCGGTTCGGGCTTTGGCATCGAGTGGGGTCGCGACCTGTCGCTTAAGATCGATGACGGCATGGGTCGTCCGTTGATGCGTTCCACGTCGTTTGGTCTCGGAATCTTTTCGAGCGTTATTTCGGTCGTACTCGAGTTTATCGCTGCCATTCCCATTATCGGTGTAGTGCTTTCGCTGGCGGAGGGCGCGGTAATTGGCGCCGCAGGCTCGTATTCGTATTACGGCTCTTATGCGCTCGAAGCTGCGCTGTTTGGCTCGCTTGGCCTGCTTGTCCTGGCGCTAATTGCCTCGGCGATTCTGGGTGTCTTCTTTAAGATGTTCGCCGACATTGCCGTGATGCACTTTGCGGTGACCGGGCGCGTCGAGAGCGCGTTTTCGCTCGATAAGGTCTGGGCGGCCTTTAAGCACAACAAGACCAAGCTGTTCTGTGCTTCGTTCCTTCCCGAGTTTTTGACGGGCCTGGTTTCCAACGCCATTACGTGGATCTTGACAGCTGTCTTTGGTGCCATCGCCGGAATTGGCGCGTACGGCTATTACTATCGCCCCACGGGTATCGAGGCGATTGTTACCGCCGGTGGTGTCACGCTCGTATTGTTCCTGGTGCTGATTGCATTCGTCACGGTGTTCCTTACGGTCTTTGGCAAGATGCTCAAGCACCGTGCCGTTGGCTATTGGGCTGCACGTTATGCAAGCGAATGGGCCGATGAGGACAAGGACGACGTTTTGACTTTTGTGCTCCCGGGTGAGAAGAAGCCTGCTCCTGCGGGATTCAATCCCACGGCAGCCACTGGTGCTGCGCCTGCCCCGGCGCCCGCGCCTGCACCTGCCCCGGCACCCGCGCCTGCCCCTGCCCCGGCACCTGCTCCTGTCCCCGCACCGGCGTCCGAGGCGACGCCTGCGGAGCCCGATTGGGATGCCGTTGCCACGCCGGCGGATGAGCCGGGCGATAATCCTGCTGCCGAAAACAATCAAACCGAATAGCCGGTCGAGGCGCCCTGGGCAACTGAGCCCGGGGTGCCTTTTTCTACTGCGAAAGCAAGAAAATGCCTGGGAAAACGGTTGCAGCAAAATTTCTCGGAAATTGGTCAATGTTGCGCAACAACGTCGCGGCTATTGTTGAGAACGTAGACGTGTAAGGTTTGAAGGCGTGCGACGCCTTAGGAAAAGGAGAGGCTCATGTTCTGTCCCACTTGTGGTTCTCCCATTTCGGATGATGCCAAATTCTGCCCTGTTTGCGGATCCGCCGTTGGTGCCGCTTCTGCCGCTGCGGCCCCGCAGCCCCAGCCCGCTCCGGCCCAGGCTATTCAGCCCGCGCCCCAGCCTCAGCAGCAGTACACCGGTCAATACGCCCAACAGTCCGCATCCGCTCCGATGGGCTATGACCCCATTAAGGCTGACCGCAGCCTGATCGGCTGGCTGCTGCTCTCTCTTGTGACCTGCGGTATCTATTCGTTCTACTTCCTGTATTGCTTGGCACGCGACGTCAACACGTTGTGTCAGGATGACGGCGATTACACGCCGGGTCTGGCGGAATTCATCCTTCTATCGTTTGTGACCTGCGGCTTCTACGCGTACTACTGGTATTACAAGATTGGCAACCGCCTGCAGGCCAACGCTCCTCGCTACGGCCTGGTGTTCCAGGAAAACGGCACCACCGTTCTTCTGTGGCAGATCTTCGGCGCGCTCCTGTGCGGCCTTGGTCCCATCTTCGCTATGAACATCGTCATCAATAATACCAATGCCATGGCAACGGCTTACAACACTCGCCTTGGCGCTCGTGCCTAACAATAAGGGCGGCGTGAACAGCTTCCAGGGACATAGGGGCACGGCAGAGCTCCTTCGCCGCGCCCTTTTTTGCACCGGCGCGCTCTTTGTCGCCTGGCTCGCGCTCTACCTGCTCGACATTGGCTGCATTTTTCGATTGATGACGGGCATTCCTTGTCCGGGATGCGGCATGACGAGGGCGTGGCTGGCGGCGCTGCGCCTCGATTATGCGGCTGCCTTTGCCTACCATCCGCTGTTTTGGGTGGTGCCGATTGCGTTTGTGCTCGCGTTCGTGCGCGAGGAGGTGGCATCGAGCAAGCTAAAGCGTGGTATCGACATTGCGGTCACCGTGTTGTGCGTGCTGGTCGTCGTCGTATGGATCGTGCGCCTCATCAATCCGGCAGATGCCGGTCTGCTCTTTGGCGGCTATGCGCCCGCCGGAGTTCCCGACGATATCATCCACCTCGAACCCCCACGCTGGCTCACCATCCTTCGCTCTTACCTGGCGTGACGGAGGACGCGCTAGAAAAACGGTCGACACATAAGCGGGGGCGAACGTTGAGATAACGTCCGCCCCCGCTTTGCTTTAGCCAGGCTGTTATGGATGGGCGTGACGGCTACTCGTCGCGCTTTTCCTCGTGGCGAGCGGCAGCCCGCGCATCGTGGATGCCCTTGATTGCAGCATGGCGGGCGGTGCGAGCATCGTGCATGGCGTCGCGCGCCTCAGCGGCCGTGGCCTTGGCAGAGCGCAGCTTGGCGGCCAAGTCGGGGTTGGTCTCGGCAACCGCGGCGATCGTGGGGCCGTCGAGCTCCTCTTGCGTGGGCTCGGCCAAAAAGTCGATAGCATACTGGGCGGCCACCATGGAGCCCTTTGCCAGCACGGTCTCGTCAATCTTGTAGAAGCAAGAATGTTGGGCGTACGTGGCGCCAATCTGGGGGTTGCGCGTACCTACAAAGGCGAGCACGCCCGGCACGCGGCGCAGGTACTCCGAGAAGTCCTCGCCCGAAAGCGTGCCGCGATAATGGCCTTCGCCCGCGGGGCTCAAGCACTTGACCACGGCCTGACGACAACGCTCGCTCGAGGCGACGTCGTTTTCGACCTTGTAGTTGGCGATGGTGTAGTCGGTAAGTTCGGCCTCTGCGCCCAGGGCTGCCGCGGTGTGCTCCACGATGCGGCGCATAAGCTCGGGCATTTCCTCGTGCGTCTTGTCGCCATAGGTGCGCACCGTGCCGGCGAGGTAGGCCGTGCCGGCGATAACGTTGCGCGCGGTGCCGCCGTGCAGCTCGCCGACGGTGATGACAGCCGGCTCGTAGGGGCTGATCTCGCGCGAGACGATGGTCTGCAGGGCGTTGACGATCTCGGCAGCCACCATAACGGCGTCGTGGCCGCGCTGGGGCATGGCGCCATGGCACGAGGTGCCGCGGACATCGATGCGGAACCAGTCGGTGTTTGCCATGCGCGGGCCGGGCTCACAGCTCACGGTGCCGGCGTCGACTTCGCTCCAGATATGCGCGGCGTAGGCACCATCGACGCCGTCGAGCACGCCCGTGCCGATCATGAGCTTGGCGCCCTGGCCGTTTTCCTCGCTGGGCTGGAAGACGATGCGGACCTCGCCGTGGATGTCGTCGGTCATATGGCGCAGGATCTGCAGCGTGCCGAGCATCATGGCGATGTGGCAGTCGTGGCCGCAGGCGTGCATGCAGCCCTCGTTGACGCTGGCAAACTCCTCGCCGGTCTGCTCGGTAACGGGCAGGGCGTCGATGTCGGCGCGCAGCAGGATGCGGCGGCGTGGCGTGCCGTCCTCGCGGTAGGCATCCGGCGCGGTGCCGCGAAGGGTCGCCACAAGGCCCGTCTTAAGGGGACGCTCGTAGGGGATATTCATGGCGTCAAGCTGGTTGGCGATGTCGGAGGTCGTGCGCTCCTCGGCGAGGCTCAGCTCCGGGTGCTTATGGAAGTGGCGGCGCTGCTTGATGATATAGGGCTCAAACTCGGTAGCGATATCTTTGATGGCTGCGGTGACGTCGTCAGCCGCGCGAGCCTCGGTCGCCGCCATAATCTGCTGTGCCTTGGTCTTCGTCATGGTCGATTTGCTCCTTGCTGGGTTGATCGCAAAATCGTACAGGCTCTCTCCAGTATGCCACCTGCCGCTAGGGCTGGTAAAGTTGCCGTTTGACACTCGGGGTTTTGTTACAAGGGCGGGGGAGTACACTCGGGGGTGTTGAATTTCCTGCCAGAGATGGGGATGCCCATGCAACATATCGATCGGATTATCCGCTCCAAGAACGTCTTTACCGCGCAAGACGGCATCGATACCGCCCGCGAGCTGGCGATTGCCATCGCAGGCGACCGTATCGTCGCAGTCGGTGCGCCCGATGACGTGATTGCCGCCGCGCCTGCCGCCACGCCGGTTATCGACTACGGTGAGCAGTTTGTCTGCCCCGGTTTCCATGACGCTCATCTGCACTTCTTCCATACCTCGGTCGGTTCCTCGCCGTACATGCTCATGGATATGGGCACGTCCGAGGCGGCGCTGGTGCAACATGCGCTCGAGTTTTCCCAGGACCTGCCCGACGACGCTTGGGTTGTGACGCAGGGCTGGCGCGACTACCGTTGGGACCCGCCCGAGCATCCTACCAAGGCGTCGCTCGATGTGGCATTCCCCGATCGTCCCTGTGTTATGTATTCGGGCGACGGGCACACGCTGTGGCTCAACAGCCGCGCACTCGATGCACTCGGCGTCACGCGCGACAGCGAGCCACCGGCGGGCGGCAGCTACGACAAGGACGCAAACGGCGAGCTCACGGGTATTGCTCACGAGGCGGCTGCCATGCAGCTGCTACCGCGCTGCCTTGAGTGGCTGGGCGAAGGTCGCATCGCAAGCGCTTACGCCGATCAAATGAGGCGCATGGCCGAGCAGGGTATTACTTCGATCTGCGATATGTCGCTCATGCCCATGCCGGGCTGCGATTTTATCCGCGACGATGTCTACGACAAATTGCAGACGGCCGGCAAGCTGGGCATTCGTGCCCATCTGTTCCCCACGCTGCTGGATGACCAGTCGCGTCTAGAAGAGCTGCAGGTACGTTACGCGAACAACGCACTGCTTTCGGCGCCGGGTTTTAAGCAGTTCTTCGACGGCGTGTCGAGCGAACACACGGCATATCTCACCGAGCCCTATACCAATCCGCGCTTCCCGGGCGACCAGGGCCGTCTGACGGTCCCGGCTGAGCGCATGCGCAAGCTGGTTCTGGCGGCCGCGGAGCGAGGCCACACCGTGCGCATCCACGTCATTGGTGACGGTGCGATTCATGCCGCACTGGATATCTTCGAGGAGGCCGCCGACCTGTACGGCCTGCCCCAGCACGGCCATAACACGCTCGAGCATCTGGAGAACCTCCTGCCCGAGGACATCGATCGCCTGCGCAAACTCAACGTCATTGCCTCGAGCCAGCCTTGCCACATCACGCTCGACCCGGGTGGCCCGGAGCGCGATCTGGGCTTGGAGCGCAGCCGCATCATGTGGCCGTTTGCGACCTATAAGCAGCGCGGCATTCGCCAAGCCTTCGGTACTGACAGCCCTATCACGCCCGTTACCAGCATGAACGTGCTCTACACGGCCATCACGCGCCAGGACCCCAAAAGCCACTGGCCCGAGGGTGGCTGGTTGCCGAGCGAGCGCATCGATGCGGCAACAGCCCTGCGCAACTACACCCTGGGCAGCGCCTATGCAGCGGGCGACGAGCAAAACCTCGGCAGCCTGGAGCCCGGCAAGTACGCCGACCTGGTAGTCTTGGACCAAAACCCACTCACCATCGACCCCCAAGAGCTCCAAGCCGCCAAGGTTCAGGCCACCTATCTGGCAGGTAACTTAATCTACGAGCGCTAGCCTCATACCCCACTCATAAGGGGCACGTTTCAGCAACGTGCCCCTTTCTTATTCGCACCATCTGCATCGCCATTTTGCTGCACCGACTTTTATGAATGCCGGGACCGAATTAGTTAACCTGCCTCCCGTGTGGCTCCGGAGGGGCGGGGCATAAGGTTTATCGCGAGTTCCGCACGAGCCGAAGGCCACTTAATGTGGCCTTCGTGCGAGCAGGACTGCCCGAGCAGGAAACCTTATGCCCCGCCCCTCCGGAGCCACACGGGAGGCACCGCTAAGTTATCCCCCGGCATTCAGAAAATCTAAGTGCCAAAAAATAAGATTTTTTGACTCCGTGTTGTATAACCCGCCATTCGTGGGTACCATTCAACGCGTACGCAAACAAAAGGGTTAATTCGCGTGGTATAACCGCGCGGCCCAAAAAGGAGGAGACAAGCATGTCGTCTTTGAAGCCGCTTGCAGATCGTGTTCTGGTCAAGCCCGACGAGGCCGAGCAGAAGACCGCTTCTGGTCTGTATATCGCCAGTAACGCTCAGGAGAAGCCGCAGCGTGGCACCATCGTTGCCGTGGGCGCCGGCAAGGTCAACGACAAGGGTGAGCGCATCCCCATGGACGTCAAGGTTGGCGACGTTGTCATCTACGGTAAGTTCGGTGGCAACGAGGTCAAGGTCGACGGCGAGAAGTATCTGCTGATGCGCGCCGACGACATCTACGCCGTCGTCGAGGCCTAGTTTCACCAGGCTCTCGGATTCGTCTTTGATCGCGGTCGTCGCATAGGACTCGGAAGCGGCGACGCGAGTCACATTTCTTTTGGAGGATTACTCACCATGGCAAAGAACATTACGTTCAACACCGATGCCCGCGCTAAGCTCGCCAAGGGTGTCAACACTCTGGCCGACGCCGTTACCGTCACCATGGGCCCCAAGGGCCGCTATGTCGCTCTGCAGCGCACGTTCGGTGCTCCGACCATCACCAACGACGGCGTTTCCGTCGCCAAGGAGATTGAGCTCGAGGACAACATCGAGAACATGGGTGCCCAGCTGGTGAAGGAGGTCGCCACCAAGACCAACGACACTGTGGGTGACGGCACCACCACCGCAACCCTGCTCGCTCAGGCCATCGTCAACGATGGTCTGCGTAACGTCGCCGCTGGCGCTAACCCGCTGGCCATCCGTCGCGGCATCGACAAGGCCGTCAACGCCGCCGTCGCCGAGATGAAGAAGCAGGCCAAGCCGGTCGAGACCAAGGAGCAGATTGCTTCCGTCGGTACCATCTCCGCCGGTGACCCCGAGGTCGGCGAGAAGATCGCCGAGGCCATGGAGGTCGTGGGCAAGGACGGCGTCATTACCGTCGAGGATTCCCAGACGTTCGATATCACCATCGACACCGTCGAGGGCATGCAGTTCGACAAGGGCTACGTCTCCGCTTACTTCGTCACGGACAACGACCGCATGGAGGCCGTGATGAAGGATCCGTACATCCTCATCACCGACCAGAAGATTTCCAGCGTCCAGGACATCATGCCTGTTCTCGAGGCTGTCCAGCGCGCTGGCCGCGGCCTGCTCATCATCGCTGAGGACATCGACGGCGAGGCCCTGCCTACCCTCGTCCTCAACAAGATCCGTGGTGCCCTCAACGTCTGCGCCGTTAAGGCCCCGGGCTACGGCGATCGCCGCAAGCGCATCCTCGAGGACATCGCCGTCCTCACCGGTGGCCAGGCTGCCCTGGACGAGCTGGGCGTGAAGGTCGCTGACATTACCGCCGATATGCTCGGTACCGCTAAGTCCGTCACCATCTCCAAGGACAACACCGTCGTCGTCGGCGGCGCTGGCTCCAAGGAGGCCATCGACGCTCGTATCGCTCAGATCAAGGGTGAGATGGAGAACACCACCTCTGACTTCGACCGTGAGAAGCTCCAGGAGCGCCTGGCCAAGCTCTCCGGTGGCGTTGCCGTCATCAAGGTCGGCGCTGCTACCGAGTCCGAGCTCAAGGAGATCAAGCATCGCGTCGAGGACGCCCTGCAGGCTACCCGCGCTGCTGTCGAGGAGGGCATCGTCGCCGGTGGCGGCGTCGCCTTCATGGACGCTGCTCCTGCGCTCGACGCCGTTGAGCTTGACGACCCCGAGGAGAAGATCGGCGTCGATATCGTCAAGAAGGCTCTGACCGCTCCGGTCGCTACCATCGCCAAGAACGCTGGCTTTGAGGGCGCTGTCGTGGTCGACAAGGTTGCCGAGCTGCCTGCCGGCCAGGGTCTCAACTCTGCCAACGGCGAGTGGGGCGACATGATCGAGATGGGCGTCCTCGACCCCGTCAAGGTCAGCCGCGTCACCCTGCAGAACGCTGCTTCTGTCGCCAGCCTGATCCTCATCACCGAGGCCACCGTCTCCGATGTGCCCAAAAACACTCAGCTTGAGGACGCTATCGCTGCTGCTACCGCTGGTCAGCAGGGCGGCGGTATGTACTAAGGCCGACAAGGTCTAGAACTCCCACCGGGAATCCGGGGGCGGGACGGGGACTTCTCTCCGGAACGTCCTCGGACATGCAAAGAGGCTCCGCATCGCGCTTCGCGCTGCGGAGCCTCTTTGCGTCCTGCGGAATATTCCGGAGAGAAGTCCCCGTCCCGCCCCCGGATTCCCTGCGTTTACGGCCTTGAGGTCGGCGGGCGGAGAAGGATGTGGTCGATAGGGATACGTGTCCCCTTCGCTGTTTCGCGCTTTGCGCGAAAGGCGCGTTACTTTGGGATGGGTGGGGAACGTGGTTGTTTTGGCAACTGATCTCCGCCACAAATTACCCTTGGCATACTTGCGCGAAAGCCTACTGGTGCTACACTTGCAATTGCTGTTTCAGGGCGGGGTGAAATTCCCCACTGGCGGTAAATCGGGCGGTGCCAAAGGGGTACCGTGGCGCAGGTAAAGTGCCTGCGACCGAGCCGATGAGTCCGCGACCCGTGTGTGCGTTGGTTCGCATGCCGGCTGAACTGGTGAGATCCCAGTACCAACGGTTAGAGTCCGGATGAAAGAGGCAGGTGATCTTATGTCTGAACAGTCGCAGCATATCCATTTTGAGAACACGAATAGGTGGAGCACCAAACAGCTCGTTACCATGGCGCTGATGTGCGCCTTGGGCGCCCTGTTTATGTATGTGCAGCTGCCCATCCTTCCTTCGGCGCCGTTTTTGACGTATGACCCGTCGCTGGTGCCGGCGATGGTGTGTGGATTTGCGTATGGCCCTGGTGCCGGCACAGCTGTTGCCGCTATGGCGATCGTTATCCATGCGCTTACCACGGGCGATTGGGTCGGTGCGCTTATGAACTTGGTTGCCACGCTGGGCTATATTCTGCCTGCGGCTATCGTCTATCAGAAGATGCACACCTACAAGGGTGCCGTGATTGGCCTGGTGCTCGGCGTCATTGCCGCTACAGCGCTGTCTATGGTCGCAAACCTTACTATTGGCGTATGGTTCTGGTATGGCTCGGCCGATGTGATTCTGCCGCTCATGCTTCCCGCTGTTTTGCCGTTTAACCTCATCAAGACTGTGCTTAACTCGGTACTCACGCTGGCGGTGTACAAGGCGGTCTCTAATCTCATCACGCCCAAGAAGGACCAGGTCAAAGGCCGCGCATGATTGAGTGTCGGGGCGTTTCCTTTAGCTATGACGGTGCCGTGCCGGCGCTCGACGGCGTCGATCTAAACATCGAGGACGGCGAGTTTTTCTGCATCCTCGGTGGTAATGGGTCGGGCAAGTCGACGTTTGCCAAGCATCTGAATGCACTGTTGCAGCCCGATGCGGGCACGGTGCGTATCAACGGTATGGATGCGTCCGACCTCGAGCTGGTCTATGACATTCGTTCGACCGCGGGCATGGTATTCCAGAATCCCGATGATCAGCTGGTGGCAACGCTTGTCGAAGATGACGTTGCGTTCGGTCCCGAAAACCTTGGCGTGCCATCGGCGCAAATTGCGCAGCGCGTACGCGAGGCGCTGAAGGGCGTGGGCCTGGTGGGCTTTGAGCGCCACGAGACCCACGCGCTTTCGGGTGGTCAAAAGCAACGCGTGGCGCTTGCCGGCGTGCTCGCCATGGAGCCGCGCGTGCTCATTTTGGATGAGGCCTCCTCGATGCTCGATCCGCGCGGACGCAAGGGTCTTATGAAAGCGTGCCGCGCACTTCACGATCGTGGCATGACTATCGTGATGATTACGCACTTTATGGAGGAGGCCGCCGAGGCCGATCGTGTCGCGGTGTTTCGGGCGGGGCACGTTGCCATGCTCGGTACGCCCGAGGAAATCTTGACGCGGGCGGATGAGCTTGCGCAGCTCAACCTGGATATGCCGGCGTCGTGCTGCCTAGGTAGGGCACTTCGTGCGAAGGGCGTGCCCGTTTGCGCGCAGGTGCGTGAGGCGGATATGGTCGCCGAGATTGCGCAGGCTTATGCCGAGCGGAGTGGGGCAGGCACCGCGGGGCAGTCTTCCGCATCCCAGTTGGAAATCGCTGACGGCACTGTTCCGGTAGACAACGAGGGCAACGCGTCGGAGCCCGTCATAGAGCTATCCCATGTTTCGTACAGTTATTCGCTCAGTCCGCGCGAGCGCCGCCGCTGGCATAAGCGCTCGGCCACTGCGGGCAAATCGAGCAAACAGGCTCTCTGGGGAAACGACCCCAGCAGTCCGTGGGCACTGCGCGATGTATCGCTGACGGTGCGTCGCGGCGAGTTCCTGGGCTTGGCAGGTCATACTGGTTCGGGTAAGTCGACGCTGGTCCAGCATCTCAACGGTTTGATTCGCCCCCAGGAGGGATCCGTTCGCGCGCTGGGGCTCGATCTGTCAAACAAGAAAGACGCCGCCGCGGTTAAGGCCAAGGTCGGCGTGGTGTTTCAATATCCTGAGCGTCAGCTGTTTGCCGAAACCGTGGCGCAGGACGTGGCGTTTGGTCCGCACAACCTTGGCTTGCCGCAAGATGAAGTCGACCGTCGTGTCGAGTCATCGCTCTCGCGCGTGGGCCTCGACCTTTCCACGGTCGGCGACAAGAGTCCCTTTGAGCTTTCGGGCGGTCAGCAACGGCGTGTGGCATTCGCCGGCGTGCTCGCCATGGAGCCCGAAGTCCTGGTGCTCGATGAACCCATGGCGGGGCTCGATCCGGCTGCGCGCAGGGATTTCCTAGGGCTCATCGGTCGACTCCATCGCGAGGGCCTGACCGTTGTCATGGTTTCGCACAGCATGGATGACCTGGCCAATTGCTGCGACCGTATCGTCGTAATGAACGAAGGTGCGGTGTTTGCCGAGGGAACCCCCGCGCAGGTGTTTGCGCATGCCGATGAGCTCAAGTCGATCGGCTTGGGCGTTCCCGCCGCCCAGCGTATGGCGCTGGCGCTTACGGAGGCGGGCGTGCCGCTGCGTCGCGGCGGGCTCTATACGGTTGAGTCGCTGGCAGACGAGTTGGTGGACCTGCTAATCGGTCGCTCGGGCGGTTCTTCTAACGTCTCGGACATTGCTAAATCCAAGACGGTCGCGCGAGAGGAGGGCTGCTGATGGAGGCGTTTTCGTTTGGCAGCTACTATCCCGGCGATAGTGCAATCCACCGCCTGGACCCGCGAACCAAGTTGCTCTTGGGCTTTGTGTTTCTGATCACGACGCTCACGGTCAGTGGCTTCCGCGGACTGGCCCCGGTCGCAATTTTCGTTGTGCTGACCTATGCCGTGTCTCGGGTGCCGGTTCGTCGCGTTCTGTCGTCGATGGCGCCGCTGCTGGCAATCGTCGTCGTGGTCGCGGTGCTCAACTTGTTTACCGATCAGAGTGGGCGCATCCTGTGGCAGCTCGGCTTTCTGCAGATAAGCGAGGGCTCACTGCGTTCTGCCGCCTTTATGGCGTGTCGCCTGACGTTGATGATGGCCGGTATGAGCGCCATTACACTCACCACGCCGACGCTCGACCTCACCGCGGGCTTTGAGCGCCTGCTCGCGCCGCTTGCGCGTGTGGGACTTCCTGCGCACGAGCTCGGCATGATCATGGGTATCGCGCTACGCTTTATGCCGCAGTTTGCCACTGAGATGAAGCAGACGGCCGATGCACAGGCAAGCCGCGGTGCGCGCGTGACGGGCGGTCCGCTCGGTGGCGTACGCATGCTCGGCAGTGTGGCGATCCCGCTGTTCACCGGCGTGTTCCGCCATGCCGAGACGCTGTCTGCTGCCATGGATGCACGCTGCTATCATGGCGAGCAGGGCCGCACGCGCCTGCATGCGCTTACGTTTGGCCGCGGCGATGCGTTGGCGGCGGTGGTGACGGCGTTGCTGCTCATCTGCGTCATCGTCATCAACCTTCAACTTGTTTAGGCGCGATTCGAGCGCAAGAAAGGGGTCCCTATGACCGACAACGACCGCACGGCTCAGCTTGAGCGCGCCTGTTCGTATCTCAGGCGCATTCCGGCGTGGTATCTGGCCACGACCGATGTGGCCGACGGACATCAGCCCCGCGTGAGACCGTTTTCGTTTGCCATGGTCGATGACGGTAAGTTGTGGTTTTGCACATCGCGCGACAAGGATGTGTGGGCGGAGCTGAGTGCGAATCCCAAGTTTGAGCTCTCGGGCTGGAAGCCGGGGGAATGTTGGATCGTATTGACCGGCGAAGCCGCACTTGAGGACGACGCAGTTGCGAGCGACAAGGTGCGTCAAGCGGGCTTTAAGCACATGGTGGGCATTGGCGAGGAACACGAGAGTGCCAACGACGGCCGCCTTGCTTTCTTTTCGGTCCGCAATATTGCCGCGCGCTTCTGTGATATCGACGGCAGCGAGGAGCGCCTGGAGCTCTAGCTCGCACAAACCAGGTTCCCAAACTAACTAGTACAGGAGGAAACGTGGACGGATTGAATACGGTGTTGGAGTATCTGACGTCGGTGCCGGCATGGTATTTGGCGACGAGCGTTGACGGACAGCCTCATGTGCGTCCGTTTTCGTTTGCGCAGATCCAGGATGGCAAGCTGTGGTTTGTAACAGCGCGCACCAAAGATGTGTGGCAAGAGCTGCTGCAAAACCAGCGCTTTGAGGCCACGAGTTGGTGGCCGGGCCATGGCTGGCTTATCTTGCGCGGGCGTGCCGGCTTGGATGACCGGGCTTTAGACGAAATGCGCGAAGCCGGGTGGAAGCATCTAGAGCACCTGGGCGAGCACTATGAGGGGCCTAACGACCCCACGCTCGTCTTCTTTAGCGTCGAGGATCCCGAGGCTTTTATCTGCAATCACGACGAATGGGTGCCGGTCGAGCTCTAGCCGGCTGGCTCATCCTAACAACTTGGTTTTCGCATGGGCGGGCCCCGTATTGCCCGGTGCCGTTAGGAGCGCCGGTCAATACGGGGCCCGCTCCATTTGTCAATTCCTTCAAGCGAATGTGTCGGGAATGTTTCAATGCATGAATATGCAAGCCATTTACGTATTCATGCATCTTTTGGTGCTAAAGTTTCAACCCACTTCATAACGGCCGCTGCGAAATGCGCATCGGTGCATAAATCGCAGACAAGGAGTCTGATATGTCTTTGAAGGTTGGAATCGTCGGCGCGGCTGGATATGCCGGAGCCGAGCTCATTCGCCTCGTGCTCGGTCATCCCGAGTTTGAACTTGTTGCCATTACGTCCAACGCCGATGCCGGCCAGCCGCTGTCCGCGGTGTATCCGAGCTTTGCTGGCGTGAGCGATCTGGTTTTCACCACGCATGACGCCCCCGAGCTTAAATCCTGCGACGCCGTCTTCTTGGCCGTGCCGCACACGGCTGCCATGGCACAGGTGCCCGCACTGCTTGCATCTGGCGTGTCCTGCTTCGATCTTTCGGCCGATTACCGTCTGAGCGACGCGTCTGTCTTTGAGGCATGGTATGCCGTCGAGCACACGAGCCCCGAGTTGCTCAAGACCCGCGCTTTCGGCCTGCCCGAGCTGTTCTGCCAGGACTTGGAGACCGCCGCATCCGATTATGCCGCCGGAAAGCCCGTGTTGGTCGCCTGCGCCGGCTGCTATCCCACCGCAACGAGCCTTGCAGCCGCTCCTGCCGTGCGTGCGGGCTGGGTGGCCGAGAGCGGTCCCGTGATCGTTGACGCTATCAGCGGCGTGACGGGTGCCGGCAAGTCCTGTAACGCCCGCACCCATTTTTGCAGCGCGGACGAGAACCTGGAAGCCTATGGCGTGGGCAAGCATCGTCATACGCCCGAGATCGAGCAGATACTCGGCCTGGCCGACCGCATCGTCTTCACCCCGCACTTGGCACCGCTCAAGCGCGGCCTGCTTTCCACGGTGACGATGCCGCTCGCGCCGCAGGCTCTCGACGCGCTGGTTCTTGAGGATGTCGTCGACCATTACAAGAAGTTTTACGCCGGTCGCACCTTTGTGCGCGTGCTCGATGCCGGCCAGCAGCCCAAGACGGCTTCGGTCGTCGGTACCAATGCCGCCCAGATTGGCCTTGCGCTCAACAAGCGTGCAGGCGTGCTGGTGGCGACGGGCGCCATCGACAATCTGTGCAAGGGTGCAGCAGGCCAGGCGGTCCAGTGCGCCAACATCGTCTTTGGTTTTGACGAGCGACGAGGCTTGCCCACAGTGGCGTGCCCGGTGTAGCACATTCGATTGTTAACGATTTGGTAGTCGGGCATCGAGTGGGGCGCCACTCTTAAGCTGGTCTCATGATTACGACTGGCATGGCGCACCAACCGATGTCCGTTTTTTGTTTGACATAAGGAGTCATGAAGACGATGAATACCGAGCTGTTTGATATCAAGATTCGCGCCGTCGAGGGTGGCGTTACGGCTGCGGCTGGTTTTAAAGCTGCGGGCATCCACGCTGGGTTCCGCAAGAACCCCGAGCGTCTGGATTACGCGCTCGTCGTGCCCGATAAACCCTGTCCCGGTGCCGGCGTGTTTACCACCAATCGCTTTTGCGCGGCGCCCGTGCAAGTGAGCCGTGCCAACCTGGGCGGTGCCGACAAGGGCTATGGTATCATCGCCGGCGTTTCGGTCAACTCTGGCAATGCCAACGCCGCCACGGGTGAGACTGGCCTTGCATGCGCGCGCGAGACGTGCAGCATTGCATCGCAGGTCATCGGCTGCGAACCCCAGCAGATTCTGGTTGCCTCCACGGGTGTGATTGGCCAGATTCTGCCGATCGACACGTTTGAGACCGCCATTCCTGCTGCCTACGAGGCACTTTCCGCCCACGGTGGCGCCGATGCCGCTCGTGCCATCATGACGACCGACACGCACTCCAAGGAGTACGCCGTGTCCTACGTCAGCGAGGCTGCGGGACACACAGGCAATGCCTATACGGTGGGCGGTATGTGCAAGGGCTCGGGCATGATCATGCCCAACATGGCCACCATGATCGCGGTCATCACTACCGATGCCCCCGTCGAGCCGGCGGCGCTCCACGCCCTGTTGCTCTCCACCGTCAAGCAGACCTTTAACAAGGTAACGGTCGATTCCGACACCTCGACCAACGACACCTGCATCATGCTTGCCTCCGGCGCCGCTGCCGCAGATGCCGAGCCTATCGTCGAGGGTTCCGATGCCTTTGACGAGTTGGCATTTGCCGTGCACGAGGTGTGCGAGAGCCTGGCGCGCAACATCGCCGCCGACGGCGAGGGCGCATCCAAACTTGTTACGGTCAACGTTACCGGCGCCGTGAACGACGAGGAGGCCGATATCGCCGCCCGCGCCGTTGCCAACTCGCCGCTCGTTAAGACCTGCATCGCCGGCCACGACTGCAACTGGGGCCGCGTTGCTATGGCGCTTGGTAAGTGCGGCGTGAAGTTTAATCAGGAAGACGTTTCTATCGACATGATGGGCATGCCCGTCTGTCGCGACGGTCTGACTGTTCCCTTTGACGAGGACGAGGCTCTACGACGTTTCGAGGCGCCCGAGATCGTGATCTCGGTCGACCTGGGCGCAGGCGACGCGGCAACGACCGTGTGGACCTGCGACCTCACGCATGAGTATATCTCCATCAACGGCGACTACCGTTCCTAGATTCCAGGCACGCTGCGCATCTTGCCGCGATTGCGGACAGCGGAGCACGGCGCGATAACGATACGAAAGACGAGGCAGATTATGAAATTCGCACGCAATTGTCGTTCGAGCGAATCCAACGAAGCAACCGCGCAGCTGCTGTTTGAAGCGCTGCCGTGGATTAAGAACCTGACCGGCAAGACGGTTGTTATCAAATATGGCGGAGCCGCCATGGTTGATGAGCAGCTGCGCCGCGACGTGATGAGCGACATCGTTTTGCTCAAGATCATCGGTATGCGCCCCGTCATCGTGCACGGCGGCGGCAAGGCTATCAACGAGGCGCTGAGCCATTACGATATTCCCGTCGAGTTTAAGAACGGCCAACGCGTGACCACGCCGGCGACTATGGATATCGTGCGCGAGGTGCTGGGCGGCAAGGTTAACCAGGAGCTGGTTGCTGCCATCAACCACCACGGCAACCTGGCCGTGGGCGTGTCGGGCAGCGATGCCGGCACGCTCATCGCCGAGCCGCTCGACCCCGAGCTCGGTCGCGTGGGCAAAGTGACGCACGTCAACACCGACTATATCGAGCGCTTACTCGATAGCGAGTACATCCCCGTCATCGCTACCGTCGCGGCGGGGGAGGACGGCGGTTTCTTCAACATCAACGCCGATACCGCCGCCGGTGCCGTTGCCGCGGCGCTCCACGCGCATAAGGCGATCTTTTTGACCGATGTCGATGGTCTGTACAAGGACTTTAGCGACAAGGACTCGCTTATCTCCAACCTAACGCTCGACGAGGTTAACGAAATGCTCTACGGCGGCGAGGTCGATAAGGGCATGATTCCCAAGCTGCGTGCGGCCGTCGATGCGCTTACCGGCGGCGTATTTCGTGCCCACATCATTAACGGTACTACGCCGCATTCGCTGCTCCTGGAGCTGCTGACCGATGCCGGCGTCGGCACCGTGATTCATTCCACCGAGACGGCTTACGAGTTCGATACGCATCCGCATCCGCTTTCGACGTTTGCTGCGCGTCTGACCGAAAACCTTGACGAGGTCGAGAAGCTTCAGACGGTCTAGCTGACCCGCAGCCGCCCCATTCCTGCACCCATAGCCCCGCGCCGTCTGGCGCCCAACGAAAGGCATCCCATGTCACTTGCAGCTCAGCAATCGCTTGAATCCCATTACGTTATGCATACCTTTGGCCGCTCTCCGGTCGAGTTTGTCGAGGGTCACGGCATGAAGCTCACCGGCGACGATGGCCGTGAGTACCTCGACTTTCTTGCCGGCATCGGCGTGTGCAGCCTAGGTCATGGCGACCCGGCTGTGCTCTCGGCGCTCGAGGCACAGACCAAAAAGCTCATGCATGTCTCCAATTACTTCTACATCGAGCAGCGCGGACAGGTCGCGGCGCTGCTGTCCAAGCTTGCTAACGACGACGTAGATGGTGCGCGCGTGCTTGCCGATGCCGTTGTCGCCGGCGATGAGACCACGGCAGCTGCTCTTGGTGCCCCGGCTGCGGATGAGCAGGTTTGGGAGACCTTCTTTGCCAACTCTGGCGCCGAGGCCAACGAGGGCTCGATGAAGCTCGCGCGCCTGTACGCCAAGCGTGCCGGTAATGGCGGCAACACCATCGTGTGCATGCGCGGCGGCTTCCACGGCCGTACGCTCGAGACCATTGCCGCCACCATGCAGGATTGGCTGCAGGACAGCTTCCGCCCGCTGCCGGGTGGCTTTGTGGCCTGCACGCCCAACGATGTGGACGAGCTGCGTGCAATCTTTAAGCAGCTGGGGAGCGAGATTTGTGCCGTGATGCTCGAGCCGATCCAGGGTGAGAGTGGCGTGCACCCCATGACCGAGGAGTTTATGGCGGCGGCGCGCGACCTGGCACACGAAGTGGGCGCCGTGCTTATCGCCGACGAGGTCCAGTGCGGTATCTTCCGCACGGGTAAGCCGTTTGCGTTCCAGACCTATGGCGTGGAGCCCGACATCATGAGCCTTGCCAAGGGCATTGCTGATGGCGTGCCCATGGGTGCCGTCGTGGCAAAGAAGGAGATTGCCGACGTGTTTAAGCCGGGCGACCACGGCTCGACCTTTGGCGGTAGCTGCTTGGCCATCGCGGCGTGTGCCGCGACGCTCTCCGCGCTTGTGCGCGGCGATTATGCCGAGCATGCTGCCAAGGTGGGTGCCTATATGGAGCAGGCGCTGGCTAAGCTTCCGCATGTGGTAGAGGTGCGTGGCCGTGGCCTGATGCTCGGCTGTGATTTGGATGATGCCGCGGGCGACGCACATGATATTGTTGCCCGCGCGCTGGCCGCCGGTGTCGTGATTAACGCTACGGGTGCCCATACGCTGCGTTTCTTGCCGCCGCTCGTCTGCGAGGAAGCCGACGTGGACAGCCTGATCGAGATCCTGTCGGGTGTCTTGGGCTAACGCAGCGTAATAACTCAATTTGGACCGGGTTCCGGACTGCTGGGTGTGTCATATGCGGCATGATTTGGCGATCCGGAGCCCGTTTTGTTGCTGATTTGCGATGGTCAAAAGTCCCTCTGGTCAAAAAATGCCAAATATGAGTACGGGCACTAATTCTGTAGCATATAAATTAGACACAATTTGACGAATTGGACCGCATATGTCCAGTTTTGCTGTCAGAAAACATGCTCATCTGGACCGTTAGCCGTTGCTTTGATGTCAGATTTGCCCTTTGGGACCTCGAAAATGCTGTTACAAAAGAGGTAGCAGTACTCATATTTGGCATTTTTTGACCACTGCCCTTGAAACGAGTGAGCTGTGGGGTTCGAATCCCCCTGCGATGGGCGCAAACAAAAACGGTCCCCTTGCGAGGACCGTTTCCAATTCGGTGGTGGGCGATGAGGGATGTCGCGTGCGGCTGACGCCGCCCGCTTTCGCTTCGGGCCTACGGCCCTCGCGTGCTGCGCTGGAAAACGCTTCGCGTTTCCTCAGCTCCGCACCCTGGCGGGTTCGAATCCCTCTGCGATGGGCCCAAAAAAGAAAGGCTCCCATTGCTGGGAGCCTAACAATTCAGTGGTGGGCGATGAGGGGTGTCCGCGTGCGGCTGGCGCCGCCCGCGCCCCGCTTCGTCGCTTCGCTCCTCGCGTGCTGCGCTGGAAAACGCTTACGCGTTTCCTCAGCTCCGCACCCTTGCGGGTTCGAATCCCTCTGCACTGGGCCCAAAAAGGAAAGGCCCCCATCGCTGGGAGCCTTTTCAATCAAGTGGTGGGCGATGAGGGATTCGAACCCCCAGCCTTGTGCGTGTAAAGCACCTGCGCTAACCGTTGCGCCAATCGCCCGCAGGGATTGAGTATAGCGGAAACCCCGTGCTGTTCACCGCTAATTCATAACGAAACTTACGCGGCGACTTCGGCGCCCTTGTCCTCGTCGATAAAGAAGCGCTTGTACCAGATGAGGAACGTCAACGTGGTATAGATCTTGCGCTGGTTGAGCGCGCGACCCTCAAAGTGATCGTCAAGCAGTTTCATGAGCGCATCGGTGTCAAAGAAATCGGCAGCCCACGGTGCGGTGAAGTATTCCTTTACGTAGTCGTAGTACTTTTGCTCGCGCAGCCAGAACTTGACCGGTACGGGGAAGCCCACCTTCTTGCGCGTTGCCCACTCGTCGGGCAGCGTACGGTTGGCAGCGTGACGCAGAACGAGCTTGCAGCCTTCTTCGTTAACACGGTAGTTGGCGGGAATGTGCTCGGCAAACTCCATGACCTTCTTGTCCAGGAACGGGACGCGAAGCTCCAGAGAATGCGCCATGCACATCTTGTCGGCCTTGAGCAGAATGTCGCCCGGCAGCCACATGTTCATATCCAGATACTGTTTCTTGGAAAGCTCGCAGCAATCGGGAACCTGCTTGTAGTACTCGGCGCACATCTCGGCGGCGTTCTTGCCGGTGTCATAAGCGGGCTTGAGCACCTCGTCGACCTCGGAGGGATCGAACACCTTTGCTTGACCCACATACCAGCGCTCGGGAACCTCGGCGCATTTCGTCAGGAAGTTATGGCCCTTAAAGTAGGGGAGATGCTGAACGAGCGAGCCCAGGGCGCGACGTACGCCGAGCGGCACGCGCTTCTTAAAGGAGCGCATCTCGGGGGTGTCCTCGTACCACTCGTAGCCGGCAAACAGCTCGTCGGCACCCTCGCCCGAAAGGACGACGGTGACCTCCTCGGAAGCCATCTGCGCCAGATAGTACAGCGGCACGCTGGACAGGTTCGATTGCGGCTCGTCCATGTGGTACTGGATATCGGGCAGCGCATCGAAGAACTCGTCGGCGGTAATCATCTTGCGGACGTTCTTGATGCCCAGCTTGTCGGAAAGCTCGGCAGCGTAGTTGGTCTCGTTGAAGTTCTTGTAATCAAAGCCGACAGAATACGTGGTGTCAGGCATGAGACAGGCGGCAATGTAGCTGGAGTCCACGCCGCCAGAAAGAAACGAGCCCACCTTAACATCGGCGATTCGGTGTGCAGCGACGCTTTCGTGCACGACCTTGTCGCACTCGTCCACGTACTCCTCGAAGGTCTTGGAGTTGTCGTCGGTGAAGTCACAGCTCCAGTAACGCTTGATGTCCATGGTGTTGGTCGTCAGGTCATACGTAAAGCAATGCGCCGGGGCAAGCTTGAACACGCCCTTAAAGAAGGTCTCCTCCGTGGCGGGGAATTGCAGCGTCAGGTAGGGGCGCAGCGCGTCGTGGTTGACGG
The DNA here is from genome assembly GCA_905215755.1 of uncultured bacterium. Taxonomy (GTDB): domain Bacteria; phylum Actinomycetota; class Coriobacteriia; order Coriobacteriales; family Coriobacteriaceae; genus Collinsella. Next base: position 11,064 of record CAJMRE010000011.1, on the reverse strand, counting down.
CCTTCTCAAACTTGGGATGGTCCAGGAAGCTCTTGATCTCGGAGCCAAACAGCAGCGAGCCATCGGATGCCTGGTAGTAATAGAACGGCTTGATACCAAAGATGTCACGAGCGCCAAAGAGTTTGTTCTTGTTCTGGTCGTGAATCACGAACGCGTACATGCCGCGCAGGCGGTTGACCAGGTCCTCGCCCCACTCCTCGTAACCGTGTACCAGGACCTCGGTATCAGCGTTGCAGTGGAAGGCGTAGCCGGCTGCTTCCAGCTCGGCGCGAAGCTCCTGGAAATTGTAGATCTCTCCGTTGAAGACAATCGTGACCTTGCCGTCGTCGCTCGACATGGGCTGAGCTCCAGCTTCGGAAAGATCAAGAATCGAAAGACGACGGAAGCCAAGGGCAACGTTGTCGACGATATGCTGGCCGCCCATATCGGGACCACGGTGGATGATGCGATTCATCATGGCCGTGAGAACCAGCTCACTCTGTTCATCTGTACCGGTAAAACCGACAAAACCGCACATGCAAGATCCTTTCTGCTGACGGCTCAGGTGTACTGCCGCAAGGATTGCGGCAGTTGATGTCAAATAATCTTTACTATCATGCCAATCTTTTGTTTCGTGATAGGGCATAAGCGCCGAGCGAACCGAAAAAACCACGGCCCGATCTTCAGATGAAGCGGCGGGTCGTGGTTGTGAACGCTATGGCGGGTCGTGGTTGTGAACGCTATGTTAAAGAACAGCATCCAGATTTCCTTGTTTTTACGCGGGGTGGACACTGTTGCCATTTATTAACCCACGGCACAGTCCATGCAATTTTTTAGAAGGCTGCAGTGCGCGCAAGGCCAGGTGGCATATTAGGATGGTTGATAATACAGAATGTTTCATCGTTTCTGCCGCGGGACGTCTTTTGCCCTTTAAGGCTGAATTTAGCGAGAGAGGTCTTTGTATGTCGAGTCCGACACAAGAGAAGCTAACTCTGATGCGCTATATAGAGTTGCTCGAGGAAGATGACCTTGTTGTTTCCAGGCCGAGCGCTTCGTGCGACCAGCGCATTGAGTTTGCGACTGACGACTCGCGCCAGGTGCGTCCGGGTACGTTGTTTGTCTGCAAGGGCCGCGCGTTTAAACGTGAGTACCTGCTTTCGGCAATCTCCGATGGCGCCGTGGCCTACGTTTCCGAGGTCGATTACGATGTTGATCTTCCCGCGGTGATTGTGAGCGATATTCGTCGCACGCTCGCCGTGGTGGCAGATGCCTTTTATGGGCATCCGTCGGGTAAGGTGAAGGTCTGCGCCTTTACAGGCACCAAGGGCAAGTCGACCTGTAGCTTTTATCTGCGCGGCATTCTCGCCAACGAGGCCAAGCTTACGGGCTGTCATCGACCCGCTCTTAATACGGGCATTGAGTTCGACGACGGCATCGAGGCAGGCCCTTCCAAACTGACGACCCCCGAATCCTTCCTGCTGCAGTCTCGCATCGCGCATGCTGCGGAGGCGGGTGCCCCGTGGCTGGTTATGGAGGCATCGAGCCAGGGCCTCAAATACGAGCGCACGGGCAAGATCGCCTTTGAAGTCGGCGCCTTTACCAATATCGGCGAGGATCACATTTCGCCGATTGAGCATCCCACGCTTGAGGATTACTTTGCCAGCAAGCTCAAGATTTTTTCGCAGAGCCGCTTTGCTGTGGTCAACCTCGATATGGACCACGTCGACCGCGTGCTCGAGGCGGCGTCCCGCTGCGAGCGCACGGTGACGTTCTCCCTGACCGACGAGCGTGCCGACGTGCTTGCGCTGGCGATTCGTAATGGTGACTGCGGCGTGGTGGCAACGGTGCGCACGCCCCGCTTTACGCGCGACATGGTGATTCCCACGCCGGTTAAATTCAATGTGTCCAACGCGCTTGCCGCTATTGCCTGCGCCGAGGCCCTGGACATTTCCGAAGATGGTATCGTCCATGGGCTCGAGAACGTTTTTGTCCCCGGTCGTATGGAGCTCTACAGGTCGGAATCGGGCAAGATTTTGGGTGTCGTCGATTATGCCCATAACGGCATGAGCCTTGAGACGCTCCTGCGCGATCTGCGAGAGAACTATCCGGAGCGCGAACTCGCGGTGGTGTTTGGCGCCACCGGCGGCAAAGGCGTCGATCGCCGGACCACGATGGGCATCGCTGCCGGTAAGTACGCCGACCGCATCGTGATCACCGAAGACGACCCGGGCCCCGAGAACGTCGAGGACATCTGCGACGAGATCGCACGCAATGTCCGGGAGCAGGGCAACGACAACTGGCAGATTGTGCTCGACCGTTCCGCTGCCATCGAGACCGCCGTGCGCGAGACCGAGCGGCCCGCCGTGGTGATCGTGACGGGCAAGGGCGTTGACGACTACATGCTGCGCAAGAACGGACCCGAGCCTTGCGAGCGCGACGGTTCGATTCTCAAGCGCACCCTTGCGGCGTACGATGCCTAAGACCAGAAGCCCCTTCTACGTAATGGAGTGACCATGTCCCACAATACCCTGCCGACCGTCGCTGAGCTTTCGGGCGAGATGCGCGAGCGTCTTGCCAAGGTTAAGTACGTCTTTACCGACCTGGACGCCACGATGCTCGCACCCGGCTCGTGCGTGCTGCGCGACAACGACGGCAACCCCTCGACCAAGCTCGTCGAGGCTGTCGTGGCACTTGCCCGCGCCGGCATACAGGTGGTTCCCACCTCGGGCCGCAACCGCACCATGATCCACGAGGATGCGCGCGTGCTCGGCCTCAACTCCTACATCGGCGAGATGGGTGGTCTGGTCATGTACGACCTCAAGGCCAACGATTGGGAGTACCTGACCGGCGATATGCCCTACGACCCCGCCTGCGACCTCACGCCGCATCAGGTGATCGAGCAGACCGGCGTGTGCGAGAAGATTCTCGCCCGCTGGCCGCACAAGATCGAGTATCACAACGACATGTCGACCGGCTACAAATACCGTGAGGTCACCGTCGGCATGCGCGGCGATGTGCCCGACGATGAGGTTCAGGCCATCCTGGACGAGGCCGGCTGCGGTCTGATCTGGGCTTGCAACGGCCATCTGACTCACCTGTCCAAGCCGACGACGCTCGAGCTCGATCGCATCGAGGACGGTCGCGCATTCAACATCAACCCCGCGGGTCTCAACAAGGGCGTTGCCATCGCGCGCTTCTGCGAGCACCTGGGGATCGAGCGCGAGGAGACGCTCGCGCTCGGCGATTCCGAGTCCGACTTCTACATGGCCGATCACGTGGGCACGTTCTGCCTGGTCGAGAATGGCCTGACGAGCGCCGGCGCGCCCGAGTTCCTGGCTGCTTGCGAGAACGCTTTCGTTACGCGCGGCAAAATTGTCGATGGTTGGGCGGCGACGGCAGAGCTGCTGGTCGCGGCGCGTTCGTAGCGCGGCGTCGCCGCACTTGGACATGTCTTTTCGAGAGAGACTGGTGAGGTAATGTCCGATATCGAGAATTCGGCAGGTGACACGCGCCCGATTGGCGTGTTCGATTCTGGGTTGGGCGGTCTGACGGTTGCGCGCGCGATTGCGACGGCGTTGCCGCACGAGTCCGTCTACTACTTTGGCGACACCAAGCGCTGCCCCTACGGCACCCGTACCGAGGATGAGGTGCGCTCGTTTGCGTTGCAGGCGGGTCGTTGGCTTTCGAAGCACGACGTCAAGATTATGGTCATCGCCTGCAACACGGCGACCGCTGCGGCCTTGCGTCTGGCCCAGCAGGTGCTCGACGTTCCCGTGATCGGTGTGATCGCGCCGGGTGCCCGTGCGGCAATCAACAGCACGCGTACGCGTCGCGTGGGCGTGCTCGCCACCAACCTCACTATTCGCTCGGGCGCCTACACGCGCGCCATTCAGGACCTGGATGCCGGCGTCGATGTATACGGCTGTCCTGCCTCGAGCTTTGTCGAGGTTGTCGAACACGAGCTCGCCTCGGGTGCACATCTGCAGGAACAGTGGCTTGAGAACGAGGACATCTTCGATACGCCTGCCGTGCGTGCGCTGGTGGGTGCCACGGTTGAGCCGCTGCGCGACCACGGTATCGATACCGTGGTGCTCGGCTGTACGCATTTCCCGCTGTTGGTGGGACCTATCCGGCATGCGCTGGGGCCTGGGGTGCGCGTCGTGAGTTCCGCCGAGGAGACCACACGCGAGCTGACCGATATCCTCACGCGCCGCGAGCAGCTGGCGGGCGACGCCGCCGAGCCGCAGCATCGTTTTGCCACGACGGCCGATAACATTGCCGAGTTTGCGGTGGCGGGCAGCTTTATCTTTGGTCAGCCGCTCAAGAGCATCGAACATATCGATATCGATGAGCTGAAATAGATGTAAGGCAGCCGCCAAAGCCTTCGCCACATATTTTGCCGAAAGGATATTTCTATGGAGTACATGCAGGTCAACCGCGCCAACGGCCGCGCCGCCAACGAGTTGCGCCCCGTTAAGCTCACCCGTGGCGTCATGAAGCACGCCCACGGCTCGTGTTTGGCCGAGTTCGGTGACACGCGCGTGCTGTGCGCCGCCACTATCGAGGAGGGCGTGCCGGGCTGGCGAAAGGGAGCTAAGGCCGGCTGGGTGACCGCGGAATACGCCATGCTGCCGGCGTCGACCGGCAAGCGCTGCAAGCGCGAGCACGCCAACCGCAAGGGTCGCTCCATGGAGATCGAGCGCCTCATTGGCCGCAGCCTGCGTACCGTCGTCAACATGAAGGCGCTCGGCGAGTACACCGTCACCGTCGACTGCGATGTGATTCAGGCCGATGGCGGCACGCGTACAGCGAGCATCACCGGCGCCTGGGTGGCGCTGCACGACGCCCTCGCCATGTGGGTCGAGGCGGGCAAGATCGAGCGCATCCCGCTTACCGGCCAGGTGGCTGCCATCTCTATGGGCGTTGTCGACGGCAATACGCTGCTTGACCTCGATTATTCCGAGGACAGTCATGCCGAGGTCGACATGAACCTCGTCGCCACCGATACCGGTGAGATGATCGAGCTCCAGGGCACCGGCGAGCAGGCGCCCTTCGACCGCAAACGCCTCAACGCCCTGCTTGACCTGGGTGACAAGGGTGTCGCCGAGCTCATCGAGCTTCAGCGCCAAGCCATCGCCTAACCTGCCAAAAAGGGACAGGTTTATTTTGGTAGGTTTTATCTGCTGAAATGCTGCGTTGAAAGGTCCGATCGCCTGAGAGGGGAGAGGTCAAGTGCCCAAACGCCCCTCACGCGGCTTGCTATAGAGACAAGGAGGCCAGTCATGGCACTTGAGAAGATTGACATCGACACCCTCGACCCGGCGGCGACCATCGTCGTGGCAACGGGCAACGCCCATAAGCTCACCGAGATCGAGGCCATTTTGGGCAAGGTCATGCCCGAGGTGCGCTTTGTGGCGCTCGGCCAGCTGGGTGATTTTGAGGATCCCGAGGAAAACGGCACGACGTTTTTGGAGAACGCCATCATCAAGGCCCAAGCCGCGGTTGAGGAGACGGGCCTTATGGCCATTGCCGACGATTCGGGCTTGGTCGTCGACGCGCTGGACGGTGAGCCCGGTGTGTATAGCGCGCGCTATGCGGGCGTGCACGGCGACGATGCCGCCAACAACGCCAAGCTTCTCGTTAACCTGGAAGGCGTGGCAGATGAGGACCGCACCGCGCGCTTTATGAGCGTCGTCGCGCTCATCGACACGGACGGTCTGGTTACCTATGGCGAGGGCGCCTGCGAGGGCGTTATCGCGCACGAGGGCCGCGGCGATCACGGCTTTGGCTACGACCCGCTGTTCCTGCCGGTCGACACGCCGGGCAAGACCATGGCCGAGCTGACGGCGGACGAGAAGAACGCCATCAGCCATCGATTCCATGCGCTCGAGCACCTATCCGCCAAACTGACGGGCGAGGAGTAGGCCGTGCGTGCGGTGGTGCAGCGCGTACTCAACGCCGGCGTGACGGTCGACGGCGAGTGCGTGGGCCGCATTGGACGCGGCTACCTGGTGCTGCTGGGTGTGGGCCATGGCGATACGCGTGCCGAGGCCGATAAGCTGTGGGGCAAGCTCCGCGGGCTGCGCATCAACGAGGACGAGAACGGCAAGACCAACTTGGCGCTTGCCGATGTCGACGGTGAGGTGCTCGTGGTGTCGCAGTTCACGCTGTTCGCTGACTGCCGCCACGGTCGCCGCCCATCGTTTACGGATGCCGGCGCGCCCGATGTTGCCAACGAGCTCTACGAGTACTTCCTGACGCTCGTTCGCCAAGATGTCGAACACGTGGCGCACGGTATCTTTGGCGCCGACATGAAGGTCGACCTGGTCAACGATGGCCCATTCACCATCGTCCTGGACACCGACAACCTTTAGGTTACGCGGTTTTACCAAACCACGTAACAACTGGTCATGCGAGATTGTCGTCTGGTACGTATTTGGGACGGGGCTCATTTAGCTACTTGCGTATGGCCACAACAGGGTGCTATAGTATTAGAGTTTTGTCTATCTTAGGGGTATTATCCCCTTTTTGAATTGCACCTTCTGGAGGCCCTGTTCATGGAAGAGATGGAAGTCAATCACGTCGACGACATCCACGAGAAGCTGACCGATATGGTGGGCGATCGCGTCAAGGTTAAGGCCAACATGGGCCGTACCCGCGTCGTCGAGCGCATGGGCACCATCAAGAGCGTCCACCCGGCCGTCTTCATTGTCGAGGTTGACGAGCGTCGTGGCCGCAAGTCGCGTCAGTCCTACCAGTATATCGATGTGCTCACCGGTCAGGTCGAGCTGTTCGACCCCGAGAGCGGCGAGCACATCTTTACCCCGCTCGGCAATCAGCTCGAGGAGCATTAACGGTGACCGATCGGTCCCTGACTCTTTCCGCGCCGGCAAAGATTAACCTCTACCTGGGGGTTCATACCGAGCGCGATGACCGCGGCTACCACAGGGTCGATTCCCTGATGGCGGCCGTCGGTCTTTCCGATACCGTGACGGTCACGCCGGCGCAGGCGCTGACCGTCCAGACGGTTCCGGCATCAGATTTTCCCATGCAAAAGAATACGGCGTATCGGGCTGCGGTTGCTATGGCCGAGCATTATGGTCGCGAGGCAAACATCTGCGTGACGATTGAGAAGCGCATTCCATTGTGCGCCGGCTTGGGCGGCCCCTCGACGGATGCGGCCGCGGTCATTGTCGCCTTGGCGGAGCTCTGGGGCATTGATCGCACCGACCCAGCGCTCGACGATATTGCGCGAGGCATTGGTGCCGACGTCCCGTTCTTTTTGCACGTGAGCCCTGCGTTCTACGTAGGTGGGGGAGACGTGCTGGCAACTGAGTACCCCGCGCTGCCCGCGACGCCCGTCGTGCTGGTCAAGCCGCGCGAGGCAAGTGTTTCGACAATTGAAGCCTATCGACGTTTTGACGAGGCCCCGGTGCCTGCGGACAAGCTCGGCGCGATAGCTTCTGCCTTGCGTGCTGGTGATGCCGAGACGGCATATGCGCTCATCCATAACAACCTGGGTATCATTTCCGCACAGATGGAGCCGCAGATTCAAACGGTTCTCGATTGGCTGCGTAAACAGGACGGCACCGTTGCTGTAGATGTGTGCGGATCGGGTGCCTGCTCGTTTGCCATTTGCGACACCGCCGCCACGGCCGAAAGGCTTGCCGACGCTGTCCAGCAAAATGGCTGGTGGGCCTGCGCGACTGAGCTCATTCCCAACACGGTTCAAATCGACGCGCCAAAGAAATAAAAATTTCTCTAGCACGCGGCGAAAATCTTTGTTACTATAGTCGAGCTAACGGGTTGTGGCTCAGTTTGGTAGAGCACTGCGTTCGGGACGCAGGGGTCGCTGGTTCAAATCCAGTCAACCCGACCAGAGCATGAGGAGGGACCGCTTCTTGCGGTCCCTTTTTTTAGCTAGTGTTGTGATACCGCGATACCCGCGGTATACTCATTCGAGCTTGTCTCGCTGTATTGTGGAGGTCTACATGTTTGGACTGAGGGCTCCTGAGCTCATCATTATTCTCGTCGTTGTCCTGATTATCTTCGGGCCCAAGAACCTGCCGAAGCTCGGCAAGTCCCTCGGCTCTACCGTCAAGAATATCCGCGAGGGTATGGAGGGCGACGATAAGGCCGAGACCAAGCAGGCCGAGGAGGTCGTGGTCGAGCAGTCCGAGGAGGACAAGGAGATCGCTGAGCTCGAGGCCAAGCTCGCTGCTGCCAAGAAGAAGCAGGCAGAGGACAGCGACGCGGACGCAGAGTAGTCCCATCCCTTTGGGGTGAGCACCTGACCGGCTTGCCCGCAGGCTAGCCGGTCTTTTTCGTTTTGTTGACAGTTGATTGTTTGATCAGAGTTGGGGAGATATCCGTATGGACGCAAGCCAGATCGTACTGACCGCTGAGGGCCGCCAGAAGCTCGTCGAGGAGCTCGCTTGGCGTGAGGGCGATTACGCCAAGGAGATCGTCGAGGACATCAAGGAAGCCCGCGCGTTCGGCGACCTTTCGGAGAACTCCGAGTACGACGCCGCTAAGGACAAGCAGGCCCAGAACGCCGCTCGTATTGCCGAGATCCAGGCCATCCTCGCCAACGCTCAGGTTGCTGCCACCACGGGCGACCTGACCGTCTCCATCGGTTCCACCGTTTCGCTGATTGATCCCAACGGCGAGGTCATGGAAGTCACGCTCGTCGGTACCACCGAGACCAACTCGCTCGAGCACAAGATTTCCAACGAGTCTCCGGTCGGTCACGCCATCATTGGTCACGGCGAGGGCGACTCCGTCGAGGTCGTTACGCCTTCCGGCAAGACTCGCGTCTACACCATCGCCAAGATCGCACGCTAGACCACGGTCCCGCGTAAAGGTATGTTTTCGCTCCCTGGGACCGAATCCTAGGGAGCGATTTAGTTTGAGGAGCTAACTTATGGCAGAGAACCAGAACGCCGCCGATCAGGCATCGACGCTCAACGACGAGCGCGCCACCCGCCTGGCCAAGCGCGCCGCCCTGTTCGAGGCGGGCCAGAACCCCTATCCTGAGCACTCTGAGCTTGAGGACTACGTCGCCGATATCGAGGCTAAGTACGCCGAGCTTGCCGATGGCGAGGACACCGAGGACGTGGTGAAGATCGCCGGCCGTGTGGTCGCCAAGCGCGGTCAGGGCAAGATTATGTTCATCGTCGTGCGCGATGCGACTGCCGAGATTCAGCTGTTCTGCCGCATCAACGACATGGACGAGGCTGCCTGGAGTACGCTCAAGGCCCTCGACCTGGGCGACATCCTGGGCGTGACCGGCGTGGTCGTGCGTACCCAGCGCGGCCAGCTTTCCGTTGCCCCTAAGAGCGCGACCCTGCTTGCCAAGGCCGTTCGTCCGCTGCCCGAGAAGTTCCACGGTCTTTCCGATAAGGAGACCCGCTATCGCCAGCGCTATGTCGACCTGATCGCCAACGACGACGTTCGCGAGACCTTCCGTAAGCGTTCGCAGATTCTCTCCACCTTCCGTCGCTTTATGGAGTCCGACGGCTACATGGAGGTCGAGACCCCCATCCTGCAGACCATCCAGGGCGGCGCTACTGCCAAGCCGTTCATCACTCACTTCAACGCGCTCGATCAGGAGTGCTACCTGCGTATTGCCACCGAGCTGCACCTCAAGCGCTGCATCGTCGGTGGTTTTGAGCGCGTGTTCGAGATCGGCCGCATCTTCCGTAACGAGGGCATGGACCTCACCCACAACCCCGAGTTCACTACGATGGAGGCCTACCGTGCCTTCTCCGACCTCGAGGGCATGAAGGCGCTCGCCCAGGGCGTCATTAAGGCGGCCAACAAGGCCATCGGCAACCCCGAGGTCATCGAGTACCAGGGCCAGACCATCGACCTTTCTGGTGAGTGGGCCAGCCGCCCCATGACCGACATCGTCTCCGACGTGCTCGGCAAGCAGGTCACCATCGACACGCCGGTCGAGGAGCTTGCTGCCGCCGCGCGCGAGAAGGGCCTGGAGATCAAGCCCGAGTGGACTGCTGGCAAGATCATCGCCGAGATTTACGATGAGCTGGGCGAGGACACCATCGTCAACCCGACCTTCGTGTGCGATTACCCCATCGAGGTCAGCCCGCTTGCCAAGCGTTTTGAGGACGACCCGCGCCTGACGCACCGCTTTGAGCTGGTTATTGCCGGCCACGAGTACGCCAACGCGTTCTCCGAGCTCAACGACCCGGTCGACCAGGCCGAGCGCTTTGCCGCCCAGATGGCCGAGAAGGCCGGCGGCGACGATGAGGCCATGGAGTATGACGAGGACTACGTGCGCGCCCTCGAGTACGGTATGCCTCCCGCGGGCGGCATTGGCATTGGTATCGACCGCGTGGTCATGCTGCTTACCAACCAGGCTTCTATCCGCGACGTGCTGCTGTTCCCGCACATGAAGCCCGAGAAGGGTTTCCAGTCCGGTGCCGCTGCCGCCAAGGCTGCCGAGGCCGGCAACGCCGCGAGCCCGTTCGTTAAGTCGCTTAAGCCCACGCTCGATTACTCCAAGATCGCCGTTGAGCCGCTGTTCGAGGAGTTCGTCGACTTCGATACCTTCTCCAAGAGCGATTTCCGCGCTGTGAAGGTCAAGGCATGCGAGGCCGTCAAGAAGTCCAAGAAGCTGCTGAACTTTACGCTCGACGACGGCACCGGCACCGACCGTACCATCCTCTCCGGTATTCACGCTTATTACGAGCCCGAGGACCTGGTCGGCAAGACCTTGCTCGCCATCACCAACCTGCCTCCGCGCAAGATGATGGGCATCCCCAGCTGCGGCATGCTCATCAGTGCCATCCACGAGGAGGATGGTGAGGAGCGCCTCAACCTGATCCAGCTCGACGCCTCCATCCCCGCCGGCGCAAAGATGTACTAACTAGTTACGCGGTTCTACGAACCGCGTAACGGCTCGACGCTGCGCGGGCCGCATTTGGACAATCTGACGTTCAACTTCAAGGGCGCGACCAAAAGGTCAGCGCCCTTTCGTTTCACGTCACCTTGTCACAAATGCGACCCGCTCGCTCATATGACCCAATCCGCTGTCAAGAGCCACAATGGCCCCGCCGACCGCTT
>CAJMRE010000010.1 GCA_905215755.1 uncultured bacterium | reverse complement strand
AACAAAAAAGACGGGGCTCGCAATGCGAACCCCGTCTGCAAAGAAATCTGGCGAGAAAGCCTGATTACTTGAGGGTGACAGCAGCGCCAGCAGCCTCGAGCTTCTCCTTGGCAGCCTCGGCGTCCTCCTTCTTGGCACCCTCGAGAACAGCCTTGGGAGCGCCCTCGACGACCTCCTTGGCCTCCTTCAGGCCAAGGTTGGTGAGCTCACGGACGGCCTTGATGACCTGAATCTTGTTGTCGCCGAAGCCCTCGAGCACGACGTCAAACTCGGTCTTCTCCTCGGCCTCAGCAGCGCCAGCAGCGGGAGCGGCGACAACAGCGGCAGGAGCAGCGGCGGAAACGCCGAAGGTGTCCTCGATAGCCTTGACGAGCTCGGAAGCCTCGAGAAGGGTCATTTCCTTAAGAGCATCGATGATCTCATCGGTGGTAAGCTTAGCCATTTCTAAGTCCTTTCGGTTTCCGTGCGGATGCACGGAGATCAGTTAAAACACGACGCGAATGCGCCAGGGGTGCGGCGTTGCCGCCGCGGGTGAAAACAGCAACTAGGCTGCCTTCTGCTCGGAGACCTGCTGGATCGAACGAGCGAGACCAGAGGAAACGCCGTTGACGCAGACAGCGATGTCGCGAGCGAAACCGGAGATGAGACCGGCGATCTGGCCGAGAAGCTGATCCTTGGTGGGCAGCTCGGCGATAGCCTTAACATCATCAGCGGAAACGGCCTTGCCGTCGGAGATACCGCCCTTGATCTCAAGGACGCCCTTGGACTTAGCGGAGAAGTCCTTAAGGGCCTTAGCGGCCTCGACCGGCTCGGACTCGTAGAACACATAAGCGACGGGGCCGGCGAGGATCTCGTCGAGCTCGGGCTGCTCCTGGTTCTTGAGAGCGATCTTGACCAGGTTGTTCTTGTAGACCTTCATCTCGGCGCCGCACTCGCGAAGCTGATGACGCAGCTCCTGAGCCTGCTTAACCGTCAGACCGTTGTAGTTGACGACGAACAGACCGGCGTTCTCGGCGATACGGGACTCGATCTCTGCAACCTTGTCGATTTTGTACTGCTGGGGCATGAATTACACCTCCTCGAATTCTTTCCGGGCACGGTCCGCCACAAGGACGTGACGGGGGCATGTCCAAAAAGAAAGCCCCCGCGCTGCATGAGCGACGGGGGCGAGAAGACATATCTACTCGACCACCTCGGCTGGCGGGAAGTCCCATTAAGCTCGCGGGTAAGACCCGTTTGCGCCGGCTGTCTCTGGCAGCGGATTCGTGCGTGAACCGAAAGTATTATGGCGGGGACCCCGGCGTCGGTCAACGGAAAACCGGGCTGCACACAATTCCACCATCCGGCCGCGCCGCCGAAGGCCAGGCGCAAGGTTTTCGCTCGGTCAGGTCCTGGGCTCGCACGAAGAGCACATTAAGTGCTCTTCGGCTCGTGCGGAATCTACGAAAACCTTGCGCCTGGCCTTCGGCGGCGCGGCCTGCGGTGACTTTGGGGCAGCCCGGTTTCCCGTTGGCCGACGCCCCCACTCATAAGCCTTAAGTCGGTGGGCTGATGTGTTGCATCCCTGAGGGCTACAAGGTTGAAATGAAGGTGGACAGGCGGCGGAGGCCTTCGTCCAGGTTTTCGTCGGAGACGCAGTAGCTTAGGCGGATGTGGCCTTCGGTTCCGAAACAGTCGCCCGGGACTAGGGCTACGTTTGCCTCTTTGATGGCTTTGATGCAGAAGTCTTCGCTGGTTAGGCCGAACTTTTTGATGCTCGGGAAAGTGTAGAAGGCTCCTGCGGGCTCTACTACGTCGAGGCCCATGGCGTCTAAGGCTGCGAGTACGCGTTCGCGACGGGCTCGGTAGACTTCGAGCATGGGAGTTGGGTCGACGGTGAGGGCTCGGGCTGCGGCGTCCATTTCGAAGGAGACGGCGCTCGATACTAAGTATTGGTGGGCCTTTGCGATCTCGGCGATGACGGGGGCTGCGGCTGCGAGCCAGCCCAAACGCCAGCCGGTCATGGCCCAGGGTTTGGAGAAGCTCTCGATGACTACCGTCTGCTCGCGTAGCTCCGGGTGGCGCTGGGCAAAGCGCTCGTAGCCGTCCACGTAGACCAGGCGGTTGTATACATCGTCGCAGACCACGTAGATGCCCGCCTCCTCCGCCACGCGCGCCACGGCGTCGAGCGACGCCGTGTTGAGGATGCAACCCGTAGGATTGTTGGGCGAGCAGATGACGATGGCCTTGGTCGCCGGCGTCACGTAAGCACGAAGTGCGTCCTCGTCAATCTGGAATTGCGCAGGCTCCGTATCCAAAAAGACCGCTTTGGCGTGATTGGCCACGACGATGCTCTCGTACAGGCCAAAGGCCGGCGTGGGGATGATGACCTCGTCGCCGGGGTTGAGCATAGCCATGAATGTTGCCGACAGGGCCTCGGTCGCGCCGTCGGTTAGGATGACCTCGTCGGCCGAAAACGTAAGGCCCGCGTCCCCCATGTAGGCAGATAACGCCTCACGCAAGGCGGGGCGACCGTTGTTGGGCGGATAGTGCGTGTCACCGCGGTCCAGTGCGGCGATCACCTCGGCACTAATCACATCGGGCGTGGGAAAATCGGGCTCGCCAAGCGCAAGCGCGATGCACCCCGGGTGCTGGGCGGCGAGCGCGTTAATCCGGCGGATACCGGAGGGCTTGAGCATGGCAAGCGAGGTATTCATGGGCAGACGCATGGCGTTCCTTTCGTAAGGGTTGCACTAGGATAGCGCGGCGGGGCGCCACCAGACGGTGTAACCTAAACGGAAACGAGCCGGAAAGGAGATGGCATGGAGACAATCGCGCGTGGCGACGTACCAAAAACACTACAAACCATTGCGTATATCAGTATTCCCAAGAGCGCCGATCTTGAGTTTTTGCTCTGGGACTTGCAGGATGCCATCGCCGCCTATGCTCAGCTTTCTGGCACCGCGCTCCCCCGCCCAGTCGACTTGAAGGCAAATGACGCCGGCAGCGTTGCCGATGGCATCGTGCTGGCCATTGAAGATGTGGCTGACGATGAGACGTTGACAGCTATCGAGCAGGCGCTTGAGCGCTTTGGCAGTACGGGAGCGCGTGTCTATGCCGTGATTCGAGCCGCACAACGGGGCGCTGAGCAGGCGCGTGGGACCGCCGTTCGCCTGCACAAGGCATGTGAGCGCCATGACCAATTGTGGTGTGGCGGCGTTGCCATCTGCGCCGGCAGCGGCATCGCAGCGCTTCGCCATTCCCCACGCATGGGCCTCTTGCGCCGACCATTTTCGGAAGCGATAGATAAGCTTGTGGGCGCTGTGCGCATGGGCTGCTCCGTCGAGCATGCACAGCGACTTGGCGGCGGCAATGCCGCCAACGTCGACGCCGACGGCATGGTTTGCGCCGAGCCAGCCGTGCCCGCGCCGATCTGGCACGCCGTTATGAGGCATCTTGCCGAGCACTCAAACTGCTAAATCGAAAAAGCCTGCCAATCAACGGCTTCACTCCAGCGCTCGACAAGGCGTTCCAGACGCCACGCCGCATTGGCGGGACTTGTCGACGGCAGAACGATGGCCGGCAGCCCGGTGCGCTCTTGTAGATAGCGCTTGTAGAGCCGGCCAGCTGTACCACCGTTGCATATCACCTGCTCAATGGGAGCTGCGCCGGTAATGCGCTCGATATGTGCCGGCACAACGTTGCGGATGCTCGCGTCGCTCGAGCCCTTAATGTCGCAGCTCTCGATTGCATCCCACAGGGCCACGCCGCCGTTCAGCAGCATGGCCCGCTTGGCGGCAATGGAGGCATCGAGCGTCGCGGGCTCACCGCTTGCCAAAGGATCGCCCTCGTTGGGCGGCACGGGCACACCGAGACACGCCGCCATCACGCGCCAAAAGCGGTTTTGCGGGTTGCCGTAATAAAAGGCATTGGCGCGCGAGAGCACCGAAGGAAACGATCCCAGCACCAAAACGCGCGAATGCTCGTCAAACACGGGCTCAAACCCATGTTCAATATGTAGGTAGCCCTCGTCCGGCGCAGCCATGGATTAGGCCCTCAACAGATAACGCACCTCATAGGGCGCGAGCTCAAGGGAGCCCGCCAGCTCGACCGTGGGCGCATCGTCGGCAAGCAGGTCGACAAAGGAGCCGTTGAGTTCGCCGGCGCCAAAGGTGTAAGGCTCACCCACGGCATTCACCGCCACGAGTACCGTCGCGCCGTCACAGGCGCGTTCGAACAGCAGCTGCTTGTTCTGGATCACCACGTTGCGGTAGGCACCGTAGTTGAGAGCACGGGCAGCTGCGTCGTCGGCCGAGCGAAGGTGCGCAAGCTGCGTGATGAACGTCGTCAGCTCGTTGGGCGCAGGCTCATCGAGCGCAGGGCGCAGCGCCCAGTCGCCATCGGGGCCGCCCTTTTCACCAGCAATTCCCCACTCGCTGCCATAGTAGACGCACGGAATGCCCGGCATGCCAAAGAGCATGCCATAGGCGGGACGCAGGCACGACTTGTCGGTGAGGATGCTCGCCAGGCGCGGCACGTCGTGGTTGTCGACAAACGACAGCAGGTGTTTGCCGCGGTAGATGCACCAGGGGTCGCCGCCAAACTGGCGATGCAGCGAATGGGCGATCTCGAACATGTTGACCGAGTTAAAGCTGGAGTACAGGCCCTTGTAGCACTCGTAGTTGGTGCAGGAGTCGAGCATCTCGTCGTTGACGATTTGGTTGTAGTCGCCGTGGAGCGTCTCGCCAATCAGCACAAAGTCGGGCTTGAGCTCACGGGTAAAAGCGTGCAGGCGGCGCATGAAGTCGCGGTCGAGCATATAGGCAACGTCCAAGCGCAGGCCGTCGACGCCAAAGACCTCGGCCCAGCGACGCACGGACTCAAGCAGGTAATTGACCACGGCGGGGTTTTGCAGGTTGAGCTTCACAAGCTCAAAATGGCCCTCCCAGCCCTCATACCAAAAGCCGTCGCCGTAGCACGAGTCACCGTCAAAGCTGATGTGGAACCAATCCTTGTACGGCGAATCCCACTTGCGCTCCTGCACATCGCGGAAGGCCCAAAAACCGCGGCCGACGTGGTTGAAGACGGCATCGAGCACCACGCGGATACCGTGGGCATGCAGTGTGTCGCACACGGCGGCAAAGTCGACATCCCCACCCAGGCGGCGGTCGATATGGCGCAGGCTGCGCGTATCGTAGCCGTGGCTATCGGACTCGAGCGGCGGGTTGATGAGCACAGTGCCAACGCCGAGTTCCTGCAGGTAGTCGGCCCATTTGGCAATCTTCATGATGGGCGCATCGGGGCTAGCTGTGGCATCGGCGGCCTGGGCGAGCTCATCCTCGGCAACAGGGGCGGCGTTTTCGCGCGGAGCTCCACAAAAGCCCAGCGGATAGATCTGATAGAACGTCGTCTCGTATGCCCACATAGCAACCTCCCGGTAAGCTCAACACAACGACATCCATTGTATGCCCAGCGTGCACCCCCTTCCCCAAAATAAGTTGCGGTGAAATACGGACTGTTTGCCAGGTTTATTGGGCTAAACAATCCGTATTTCACCGCAACTGATGAGGGGATATGGTTAGGCGACGGGCTTGGCGCGGCGGATGGCCGGAAACAGCACGGTGATGGCGAGGATGACGCCCACGACGGCAATCGCCCCGCCCACAAAGCCGATCCAGGCGATACCGGGACCCGAAACCACGGCTCCGCCGATCGCGGTACCCGTGCCGATACCGAGGTTGAACAGGCCCGAGAAGATCGACATGGCGACGGCCGACGAATCTGCCGGCGTGTGCTTGATGAGCTCGGCCTGAAACGCCACGTTAAAGGCCGTGGCGCAGCAACCCCACAGTGCGCAGACGGCAAGCACTGTCACGAGCGACGATGCGGCCGGCCCCATGAGCAGCAGGGCCACCGGCACGCCGGAGAGCGTGATAGCCAAGAACGGGAAGCGATGCCCATCGAACAGGCGGCCAAACAGCCAGCTTCCGAGCAAACCAGAGCAGCCAAACGCCGTCAGCGTCATGGTAATGGCGCCCGCATCGACGTGCGCGACCTGCGCCAGGAAGGGCTCGATATAGCTGTAGCTTGCGTAATAGCCGGTCGCCATGAAGACCGTGACTGCGTAGAGCGCGATGAGGAGCGGGTTCTTGAGCAGCTCGGGCAGCTGTTTGACAGTAAAGCGCTCACCCGCCGGCATGGCCGGGAACACCGCTGCCTGGTAGACGACCGCGATGGCTGAGAGGCCCCCGACCACGGCAAACGTCATGCGCCAGCCCACGGCCAAGCCAATGGCGCGACCGAGCGGCAGGCCAAAGATCTGCGCGATGGACGAGCCCGTAGCGATCATGCTGATGGCGAGCGCGCCGTGGCGAGTGTCGACCAGGCGCGAGGCCATAATCGAGGCGACTGACCAGAACACGGCATGTGCGCAAGCGACCACCAGGCGCGCGCAGACCAGGATGGGATAGGTCGGCGCCACAGCGGACAGGAACTGACCGAGCGAGAACACAGCCAGCACGCCCAGCAGCATCCGCTTGAACTCAAAGCGCGAGGCGAACACCATGAGCGGCAGCGACAGCAGCATGACGCCCCAGGCATAGACCGAGATCATGATGCCCGCCTGGGCCTCGGTGAGCGAGAACGACGCGGCGATATCAGTCAAAAGGCCAATGGGCATAAACTCCGACGTGTTGAACACGAACGCACAGCAGGTGAGCCCGACGAGTGGGAGCCACTGCTTGAGCGTGATGCCGTCTTGCCTTGTCTGAGTCATATATAACGTCTCCAATCGTTTTGAGCGGAGGCGATTATATAGCAACGGCCCCGCATCCGTCAGTACAGATGCGGGGCCGAAAACAATTCGATACACAGAGGTTGCGCCGTCAATTCATAACTAAGCCAACCCCAGCAATATGCCCGCCGAATGCACGACAAACGCCACGATCCAGGCAACGGCGACCTGAAACGCGAATACGGCCACGGCATAGCGCGCGCCCAACTCGCTCTTGACAGCGCCGATAGCGGCCACGCAAGGCGGGTACAGCAGCGTAAAGACCAAGAACACGTAGGCGGTAAACGGCGAAAACATGGTTGACAATGCCGCGGGCGAGGTTGCACCCAAAAGCACCGTGAGTGTCGAGATGACACTCTCCTTGGCGATAAGTCCGGTGACGAGCGCCGTCGAGGCGCGCCAGTCGCCAAAGCCGAGCGGGGCCAACACCGGCGCGATGATGCTACCCAGACCGGCAAGCAGGCTTTGCGACTGGTCGGCGACCACATTAAAGCGGATATCGAACGTCTGCAGGAACCAGATGACCACCGTAGCGGCAAAGATAATGGTAAAGGCCTTGGTGATGAAGTCCTTGGCCTTATCCCATGCCAGCATCACCGTCGTCTTGACGCTCGGCAGGCGGTAATTGGGAAGCTCCATGATAAACGGCACCGGGTCGCCCTTAAATGCCGTGCGGTTGAGCACCAAAGCCGCGATACAGCCGACCACGATACCGATCAGATAGAGCGAGACCATGGCGGGAACCGTCGCCTGCGGGAAAAACGCCCCGCACAGCAAGCCGTAAACCGGCAACTTGGCTGAGCAGCTCATAAACGGCGTGAGCATGACCGTCATCTTGCGGTCGTGCTCGGATGGGAGCGTACGGGTCGACATGATAGCCGGCACGGTGCAGCCAAAACCGACGAGCATGGGCACAAAGCTGCGGCCCGACAGGCCAAAGCGACGCAACACCTTATCCATGACAAAGGCCACGCGCGCCATGTATCCGGAGTCTTCCAGAATGGAGAGGAACAAAAAGAGCACGACGATAATCGGCAGGAAGGTCAGCACGCTGCCCACACCCGTAAGCACGCCGTCGACAGCCAGCGAGCGCACTACGTCGTTGGTGCCGAACGCCTTGAGGCCCGCATCGGCCGAGGCGATGATGGCAGCGATGCCGTCCTCCATGAGTCCCTGCAACGCCGCGCCGATCACGCCAAACGTCAGCCAAAAGACGAGGCCCATGATCACCAGAAACGCCGGAATGGCTGTGTAACGACCTGTCAGGATGCGGTCAATCTTGACGGAGCGCACGTGCTCGCGGCTCTCGTGCGGCTTGACGACGCAACGCCTGCACACGTCACCGATAAAGCTAAAGCGCATATCGGCCAGCGCGGACAGGCGGTCGGTGCCGGCCTCGCCCTCCATCTGGGTAATGATGTGCTCGATAGCGTCGAGCTCGTTGCGGTCCAGATGAAGTGCCTCGGTTACCAGCTCGTCGCCCTCAACCAGCTTGGTCGCCGCAAAGCGCACCGGAATGTGCGCCGTCACGGCATGGTCCTCGATCAGGTTAGCAATACCGTGGATGCAGCGATGCAGCGCACCGCCGTCCGGGCCGTCGGGCGCACAAAAGTCCAGGCGACCAGGGCGCTCGCGGAACCGTGCCACGTGCAGGGCGTGGTCCACCAACTCGCCGATGCCCTCGTTGCGGGCAGCGCTAATGGGGACAACGGGCACGCCCAACAGGCTCTCGAGCAGGTTGACGTCCACGGCGCCGCCGTTGGCGGTCACCTCGTCCATCATGTTGAGCGCGATGACCATGGGGCGGTCGAGCTCCATGAGCTGTAGCGTCAGGTACAGGTTGCGTTCGATATTGGTGGCGTCGATGATGTCGATGATGGCGTCCGGGCGCTCGTCAAGGATGAACTGACGGCTCACGACCTCTTCGCCTGTGTACGGCGACAGGGAGTAAATGCCAGGCAGGTCGGTAACGCTCGCCTCGGGATGGTTACGGATGGTGCCATCTTTGCGGTCGACCGTCACGCCGGGAAAGTTACCGACGTGCTGGTTGGAGCCCGTCAGCTGGTTGAATAACGTGGTCTTGCCGCAGTTTTGGTTGCCGGCGAGGGCAAAGTGCAGCGGCGCGCCCTCGGGCACGGCCGTCTTTGCCGCACGGGGCGAATACGTCCCCTCGCCCAGAGCCGGATGCTCCGTCGTGCCGATTGCGGCGTTAGCGCGCGGACCCGTATCGGTGTCGTGAATACCCACGAGCTCGATGCGAGCGGCATCGTCCTTGCGCAGCGTCAACTCGTAGCCACGTAGGCGGATCTCGAGCGGGTCACCCATGGGGGCGTACTTCATCATGGTGACTTCGGTGCCCGGCGTTAGACCCATGTCCAAAATATGCTGTCGGAGTGCCTGATCGTCCGATGCCACCGATGCGACAACGGCGTCCTTTCCAATCTCGAGTGTATCGAGCCTCACGTCCGTGTTCCTCCCCCGGCGCCCACAGGGCGTTGTATTTATGTTCACCATGGCTAACCGTTTGCCATGGCTAACCAATTTTAAGCTTACATGATAGCGTGAACACACAACGACGTTCAATCAGCAGATTGGCGCAATGGGGACAGGCAGGAGAGTTCAGGGCCATAGTTTCCCGATGAGGCCTCTCGGGGAAACTACATCCCAGAATTCTGGCTCGAAACGGGATATGGTTTCCCAAACAGGCCTCTTACGGAAAATGCATCCCGGAATCCCCACTCGAAACGGGACGCACTTTCCCAGTCGAGGCCCTATGGGAAACTGCGTCCCACCTTGAAAGGCAAAACTGGGACGCAGTTTCCGGGCGGGGCATCAAAAACAAAGTTGCGGTGGAATAGTTCCTGGATGGGGGTGGTTGATGCCCCAGATCGGAACTATTTCACCGCAAGTTATTGAAGGGTTGGGATGCCCGTCCTCTTACAGATGGCGCTCCAGGAAGCGGAAGGCTAGGCGAATCCAAGGGCGGACCGCCACCTGCTTGTCCTCGTTGTCGACCGCGGTGTTGGCGTTGCCGAGCGAAAGGCCGTGACCGCCTTGGTCAAAGACGTGCATCTCGCAAGCGACGCCTTCCTCGGCCGTGCGCTGCGCAAACGGATAGACCTGCGCGATCGGCGCCGTCTTGTCGTCGGACACGCCCCACACAAAGGTCGGCGGCATCTGACGCGAAACATGCGTGGTGGGGCAGATATCGGCCAAATGCTCGTCAGTTGCCTCGCCGCCCGTCACCATCGACAGGTAGTCGTTGAGCAAATCGCGCCCCGTCTTGCCGCCCGTCTTGGGCACACGCAAGTCAATGCGCGGATCGCGCGTCTGCATGTCGCGCACATAGGCAAAGTCGAGCAATGGATAGCCCAGCACCACGGCATCGGGACGAATGTCGTCCGGACGCGCCCCGGCAAGTGCCGCAAAGGGGCCGGTCTTCCACTGTGTTGCCAGCGAGGCGCAAATCATGCCGCCAGCAGAAAAGCCCACGACGCACACGCGCTTAGGATCGACATGCCACTCGTCGGCGTTGGCGCGCACCGTGGCGACCATCTTGGCAAGATCTGCCTGGGGGTGCGGAAAGCTCACGTCACCCGTAGAACTCGTGACATAGTTGAGCACAAAGGCCTGGTAACCGTGATCCAAAAACGCAAACGCCACAGGATCCTGCTCATGCGGAGCGATATGCGTAAACGCACCTCCGCCACAGATAATCACCGCGGGGCGGCGGCCATTCGGTTTATCGGGCAACGGCTCGGCACCCAAATACGTAAACGTCGCCGGATAATCCTCGGTCGGCTCCTCGCCCCACAGCGCATGGTTCTCGACAATCATATGTGCTCCCTTCGCGCAAATTATGCGCCCTTGTTTTTCGCCTTCAAGCGTACCCCACTTGAACCCGTGGCGCAGAAACACTCCGGCAATAAGTTTCCCTTCAACTGATATATCACATAATCCCAGTTCAGAGGTATCGTTGAGCAGCGTAGAATAGGGGCGTTGACCAAGCCGCGAAACACATGTGAAACGTTTCCGGCAAACCAAACGCGCGATATGCGCCTATTTAAGTTGGAGGCAACTATGGGTCTGCTCGATTCGCTTAAGTCCACCTTCACCTCGACCGGCGAGGCGTCCGTTCCGCCCGCAGCAAGCTTCGCTACCCGCGAAGGCGTCATCTATGCCCCCGTCAACGGCGTGCTCGTCAACCTGGACGAGGTTCCCGACGAGACGATCGCCTCGGGCATGCTTGGCCAGGGCTATGGCATCGAGCCCATTACCGGCACCATCTATGCGCCCGCCAACGGCCGCATCGGTGCCACCACTGTCACCAACCACTCCATCGGCATGATTACCGAGGACGGCCTGCGCGTGTTCATCCATGTCGGCCTGGGCACCGTGGAAATGAACGGCAAGGGTTTTGCCCGCTTTGTCGAGATGGGCGATGTGGTCAAGGCAGGCCAGCCGCTCATCAGCTTCGACCGCGAGGCCATTAAGGCCGCTGGTCACGAGGACATCGTGACCGTCATCGTCTCCGAGCTCGATCGTCTTAAGAGCATCGACCATGTCGGCGAGTCTGGAACGCTTATCGGCGGCAACCCGCTCGTCAAGCTTGGCGACCCGCTGCTGGTAGCCAAGACCAAGTAGCCAGGCCCCGCGCCACACAGCCAAAAGGCACCTCGTCAAGCGCCCGCGACCATTTGGCCGCGGGCGCTTTTCGTTTGAAAAACCATCCCGCCAATGCCTTATCTGTATAGCCCAAATGAGACGAGCTGCTAGAATAACGAACTGTATGGATAACTATCATTCAACCGTTATGGGAGGATACGTGAACCGCACCAAAATCGCGCAGCTCTATGCCGATGCCGAGTCGCTCGGCGGCCAAACCGTCACCGTCGCCGGCTGGGTCAAGTCCGTCCGCGACATGAAGAACTTTGGCTTTGTTACGCTCAACGACGGCAGCTGCTTCCGCGACCTGCAGGTCGTCATGAACCGCGAGGCACTCGACAACTACGACGAGATCGCCCATCAAAACGTCTCGGCCGCACTCATTTGCACCGGCACCGTCAAGCTGACCCCCGATGCGCCCCAGCCTTTCGAGCTTTCTGCCACCTCCATCGAGGTCGAGGGCACGAGCGCCCCGGATTACCCGCTGCAGAAGAAGCGCGCAACCGTCGAGTTCCTGCGCACCCAGCAGCACCTGCGCCCGCGCACCAACCTGTTCCGCGCCGTGTTCCGCATCCGCTCTGTCGCGGCTGCCGCCATCCACCGCTTCTTCCAGGAGCAGGGCTTTGTCTACGTCAACACCCCCATCATCACCACGAGTGACTGCGAGGGCGCCGGCGAGATGTTCCGCGTGACCACGCTCGACCCCAAAAATCCGCCCCTCACCGAGTCCGGCGAGGTCGACTGGAGCCAGGACTTCTTTGGCAAGCATGCAAGCCTCACCGTGTCCGGCCAGCTCAATGCCGAGAACTTTGCCATGGCCTTTGGCGACGTGTACACCTTTGGCCCCACCTTCCGCGCCGAAAACTCCAACACCACGCGCCACGCCGCCGAGTTTTGGATGATCGAGCCCGAGATGGCCTTTGCCGACCTTAACGACTACATGGATAACGCTGAGGCCATGCTCAAGTATGTCCTCAAGGACGTCATGGCCACCTGCCCCGACGAGCTCAATATGCTCAACAAGTTTGTGGACAAGGGTCTGCTCGAACGCCTAGACCATGTCGCCAACTCCGACTTTGCCCGCGTTACCTACACCGAGGCCGTCGAGATCCTGGAGCAGGCCGTCGCCGCCGGTCACAAGTTTGACTACCCCGTGAGCTGGGGCATCGACCTGCAGACCGAGCACGAGCGCTTCCTGACCGAGGAGCACTTTAAGCGCCCGACCTTCGTAACCGACTACCCGGCCGAGATCAAGGCCTTCTACATGCGCATGAACGAGGACGGCAAGACCGTCGCCGCCGCCGACTGCCTGGTTCCCGGTATCGGCGAGATCATCGGTGGCTCCCAGCGCGAGGAGCGCCTGGATCTGCTCGAGGCCCGCATCAAGGACCTGGGCATGAATCCCGAGCAGTACAAGTACTACCTTGACCTGCGCCGCTACGGTTCCTGCAAGCACGCCGGCTACGGTCTGGGCTTCGAGCGCTTGGTCATGTATCTGACCGGCGTGGGCAACATCCGCGACGTCCTGCCGCACCCGCGCACCGTGGGCAACGCCGACTTCTAATCGTCGGACGCTAGCTCGCGTCGCCACACGCCAACGCTCATCGCACAAGCGCCTCTCGACATCGGTCGAGAGACGCTTTTTTTCAACAGCATCCGTCAAGCTTTTGGCAAGTTTTTGGTCAGTTGAGCAGGGCTGTTGAAAACTCGACCCGCCGTTTGCCGACGACTACCGACCGCCCAGAGCGCCCTGCGCCCCTGGGAAAGCCCCACGTCCTAGGCTCCATACCGTCGCCACCCAAAACGGAAAGGACGTGGGCACCATGACCGAAGCCGCTGTTGAAACCTACGACACCACGACTAGAGGCGCCGCCTCGATGGCAGCCTATCGCGCCGTTCGCATCCTGCAACTATTAAGCGAAAACACCGGCGAGGACAAGGCCATGCTTTCCGATGAGTTGATCCGGCGCCTCGCCCATCCCGACGACCCCGCCCGCATGCCCATCTCGGCGGCGCGGCGCAGCATCTACACCGCCATCTCCGCGCTTCGCCATGCCGGATACGAAATTGAGTACAAACGCGGCGTGGGCTACAAACTTCTTACCCGCCCGCTCACCGATGAAGAGATCATCCGGCTCCACGGTATGGTCATGCGCAACCGCTCCACGCCTATCGCTATCCGCAAGAGCATGGCGCAGCACTTAGTTGCCATGGCGAGCGCCGACGTTCGCGGCTACCTCGATACACCCGAACCCGCTCCAAGCGCAGGCAGCAAGGCTACCAAGGCAACACGCACGCCCATCAAGCGCATCGACACGTGCGAGCTCGTCGAGCAGGCCATCGACCACGGAACCACGGTGAGTTTTGATATTTCGAGCGTCACGACACGCGGCGAAACCGAAGCAGCACGGATGACACTCCGTCCCTTTGCCATCAGGCAGCGCGATGGCATCTCGTATCTGCTGGGAACGGTCTACGACGCCCGAGGCACCGACGATACGCTGCGCACCGTCGAGATCGCCCGTATGAGAAACGTCACCACACGTCTCCTCGACGGCAAGAAGCTCTTCGCCGCCCTGGACGAGGACGACGCCTCCTCCGCCGCATAAGACCCTCCGCCGCCCATTCGACTACCCGTACCGCCCATCCGATTCTGTATTAAAAAACCCGCCAGGCTGTTGTAAAAATGGACATCAGCGCTACTATAGTCCCACTTGCACTTTGTCCCAGTGCAGTGTTTCCAGCCATTTTTATACTGGGGGTAATGATATGAAGGACATCACCATCAGCCGCAGGAGCCTTCTGGTCTCCGCCGGCCTGCTCGTGCTCGCCCCGCTCGCCGGATGCGGCGGCAACTCTGGTTCCGGCTCTGCTGCCGCCGGTTCCGACTACACCATCGGCGTTCTGCAGCTCACCGAGCACTCCGCGCTCGATGCCGCCAACGACGGCTTCGTCAAGGCCATCAAGAAGAGCGGCCTTAAGGTCAAGATCGACCAGAAGAACGCCCAGAACGACCAGTCCACGTGTAAGTCCATTGCCGACAAGTTTGTGGGCGACAACGTCAACCTGATTTATGCCATCGCCACGCCCGCCGCGCAGGCTGCCGCCGGCGCCACGGCCGATATCCCCATCGTGGGCTGTGCCATCACCGACTACGCCGCCTCCGGCCTGGTCCAGGACAACGACAAGCCGGGCACCAACGTCACGGGCGCTTCCGACCTCACCCCGGTCGCCGAGCAGCTCGAGATGATGCAGAAGGTCCTGCCCGACGTTAAAAAGGTCGGCCTGCTCTACTGCACCGCCGAGTCCAACTCCGACGTCCAGATCAAGGCCGCCAAGAAGGAACTCGACAAGCTGGGCCTGGAGTACACCGATTTCACCGTCTCGAGCTCCAACGAGATTCAGTCCGTCGTCGAGTCTGCCGTGGGCAAGGTCGACGCGCTGTACTCCCCCACCGACAACACCATCGCCGCGGGTGCCTCGCAGGTCGGCCAGATCTGCAAGGAAAACAAGCTTCCCTTCGTGACTGGCGAGGAGGGTATGTGCATGGCCGGCGGCCTGTTCACCCTCTCCATCAATTACGAGGACCTGGGCTACGCCGCGGGCGAGATGGCCGTTAAGATCCTGAAGGGCGAGGCCAAGCCCGAAGACATGCCGATCAAGCACCTCTCGAGCAAGGACCTGGTCGTCGTCAAGAACGACGAAATGGCCGAGGCCCTGGGCATCGACCTTTCCGCTCTGGACGCGTAATGCCATACGCGGCATGCGTCTAGAGCCCGTGCTCGCGCTTTAGCCGCGTTATTCAATATCTGAGCCACAGGGGCGGGCGCTGTAGACCGGCGTCCGCCCTGCTTGTTTCAGGTAAAACAAAACGTCTGTCCGCAGCTCTTCTATGCATTGTTACCGCTATTATGGTGAATCACGTGTCCACCCTATCCTAGGAGGTATGAAGCATGCTCATTGCATTGCAGGGCGCCGTTTCGCAGGGCGTCCTCTGGGGCATTATGGTGCTTGGCGTGTTTATCACGTTCCGCCTGCTCGACATTCCCGATATGACCTGCGACGGCAGCTTTGCCCTCGGCGGCTGCGTCTGCGCTGTGCTCATCGTCAATAACAACGTCGACCCGCTGCTCGCCGTGCTGGCCGGTATGTGCGCCGGCGCCATCGCGGGCGCCGTCACGGGCATTTTGACCACCGTCTTTGAGATTCCTGCGATCCTCGCCGGAATCCTCACCCAGATCAGCCTGTGGTCCATCAACCTGCGCATCATGGGCAAGTCCAATACGCCCATTCTTGCCAAGGGCACCGTGTTCTCCGCCGTCAGCAATATGACCGGTCTGCCGCAGTCCACCGTTGCCATCATCTTGGGCATCCTGCTCGCCGTGGCTATCGTTGCCATCCTGTATTGGTTCTTTGGCACCGAGATCGGCTCGGCGCTGCGAGCCACCGGCAACAACGAGTACATGATCCGCGCTCTGGGCGTCAACACCAACTCCACCAAGATGATCGCCCTCGTGCTCTCCAACGCCCTCATCGGCCTTTCGGGCGCGCTCATCTGCCAGAGCCAAAAGTATGCCGACATTGGTATGGGCACCGGTGCCATCGTTATCGGTCTTGCCGCCATTGTTATCGGCGAGGTGCTCGGCCGTCTGCTGCCCGGCGGCCTCACGCAGTTTAGCGTCCGTCTTGCCTCCGCCGTCTTTGGCTCCGTGGTGTACTTCCTTATCCGCGCCATCGTGCTGCAGTTGGGCATGGACGCCAACGACATGAAGCTGCTCTCCGCCGTAATTGTCGCTGTGGCCCTGTGCGTGCCCGTGGTTTGGGAGCGCTATAAGCTCCGCAGCTCCTACACGAAGGGAGATGAGGCAGATGCTTAAGCTCTCGCATGTCAAGAAGACCTTTAACAAGGGCACCGTCACCGAGAAGCGCGCGCTCACCGGCGTCGACCTCACCCTGAATGACGGCGACTTTGTAACCGTGATCGGCGGCAACGGCGCCGGCAAGTCCACGCTGCTCAACATGATCGCCGGCGTGTACCCGCTCGATTCGGGCGTTATCGAGCTCGACGGCACCGACATCTCGCGCCTGAGCGAGTCGCAGCGCGCCAAGTACCTGGGCCGCGTGTTTCAGGACCCCATGCGCGGTACCGCTGCCGACATGCAGATTGCCGAGAACTTGGCCCTCGCCAAGCGTCGCGGCCAGCGTC
This sequence comes from uncultured bacterium, assembly GCA_905215755.1. Lineage (GTDB taxonomy): Bacteria > Actinomycetota > Coriobacteriia > Coriobacteriales > Coriobacteriaceae > Collinsella. The sequence continues at coordinate 34,088 of CAJMRE010000010.1, read as the reverse complement.
GCGGCCTTTCGTGGGGCGTCACCAAGGCCGAGAAAGATGAGTACGTTGAGCTGCTCAAGCGCCTGGACCTTGGTCTGGACACGCGTCTCAACGCCAAGGTCGGCCTGCTCTCGGGTGGCCAGCGCCAGGCACTCACCCTGCTGATGGCCACGCTCACCAGGCCGCGCCTGCTGCTGCTCGACGAGCACACTGCGGCCCTCGACCCCAAGACGGCCTCTAAGGTGCTCAACCTGACCGAGGAGATCGTCGACGAGAACCACCTGACCACGCTCATGGTCACGCACAACATGAACGACGCTATCCGTCTGGGCAACCGTCTGATCATGATGCACGAGGGCCATGTGATCTACGACGTGGCCGGCGACGAGAAGAAGTCGCTCACCGTGGCCGACCTGCTGCAGAAGTTCGAGGAGGTCTCGGGCGGCGAGCTCGCCAACGACCGCATGCTGCTAAGCTAAAACCTGCCAAAAAGGGACAGGTTTATTTTGGTAGGTTTTATCTGCGCAAACGCCAAAACCGCCGCAAAGGGACAGAGGCCCTTGCGGCGGTTTTCGCATATTATGTCGATAATCCGATATTCAACCAGACATTCTGGCTAAGGACTAAGGAAACTGCCATGAAAAGACTCCCCCGCTTTGCGTTGGCCGCCGCGTTGTTTGCCGGCGCGCTCGCAGGCATCCCAAGCCTCGCTTTCGCGGGGAACCTGCCCGCCGCCATTGACGGCTCCGTGGCCGTCATGCACACCAACGACATCCACGGCAGCTACAAGTACAGCTACAACGCAAGCAAGGGCACCGGCACTGTGGGCTTTGATGGGCTGGCGGTTCTCTATAGCGCCCAAAACAGCGCCCCCGATCTTTTGCTCGATGCGGGCGACACCTTCCACGGGCAGTCCTTCGCCACCATGAGCGAGGGCAAGAGCATCGCCGAGCTCATGGACACCTTCTATGTAGACGGCTACGACGCGACCACGCCGGGCAACCACGACTGGAGCTACGGCGCAGACAAACTCCGCACCATGACCGGCTACAGCACCACCGGCACGCCCTTCGCCATGCTCTGCGCGAACGCGAAGTCCACGAGCGGCGTATGGAGCTCGAGCATCACGAAGACGCTCGATCGCACCTGGGAGGATACCGAGGATCACTCCACATTCGACTACAAAATCAAGGTCGGCGTCGTCGGAGCCATGGATGAGTCGCTAGGTTCCTCGCTGCGCGCGGACCTGGTCGCGGGCACCAGCTTCTCGAGTGCCGCGAACGCCATCAATACCGAGGCAGAGCAGCTGCGCAAGGAGGGCTGCGATGTTGTTGTGTGTATCGCGCACACGCTCGACGCCAAGACCTTTGCCACGCGACTCCGTGGCGTCGATGCCCTTATCGCAGGCCACGAGCACATCAACCTTAACGAGAAGGTGACGGGAGCCGACGGCAAGACGATCCACGTTGTCGAGGCAGGCAGCGCCTTTGCCGAGGTGGGGCTGCTTTCCATTCCGTACAAGTACAACACGAATGACACCGAGACGACCGACGATGACACGGTCACGGTCCCTGCAGACGGTAGCGACGAGAAGCTCTACACCGCCAAGAACGTCAACGACCTTTTGGCAGACCCCGACAAGGGCTCCGACTACCAAAGCCGCCTTGAAGCCGTCCGCAACAAGATCAAGCCGCTCGACGAGGACTTTGAAAACGAATCGAACAAGGTGCTCGGCACATCCACCACCAACTATTTCTACGGCGAGGACGCCGCAGGCACGCATGGTTGGGAAATGGTGCGCACCACCGATTTCCGCCCCAGCAAGGAGGGCGACACCACCAAGGCCCAGACCATCGGCCACGTGATTTGCGGCTCCTATCTTGCCCTGACGGGCGCGGACTTCGCTATCGAAAACGCTGGCGGCATCCGCGGCGGCATCGCGGCGGGCAACGTGACCGCCGGCAACGTCATCGCCATCTCGCCCTACGGCAACACCGTGGAGACCTGGACCATGACCGGCGCGGACTTCCTCGCAGCGCTCGAGCACTCGCTACAAATCAGCGACGATTGCAACGACAGCTACGAGCTTCAGCAGGCTTATGTGGCGGCCGGTCACACCGAGCAGGAGGCGCAAAACAAGTACAAGTGGCGCGATGACTCTGGCAGCGTTCTCTCCTTTGGCGGCATCAACGTGACGATTGATTGGACGCAGCCCGAAGGCAAGCGCATTGTGAGTGCCACACTCACCAAAGACGGCAGCACGTTCGATCCCACCAAGACCTATACCGTCGCCACCAACAACTACATCATTACCAACACGACCGACTTCCCCACCTTCGCAAACGCCACCAAGCACACCGAGTGGGGTACCTGCGAGTCAGCGCTAAGGGCGCTGATCGGGCAGAACGGCTGGGAGAGCAAGATGGCCGGGCTCGCCGGCACCATCGGCTTCGGCTCCGCAGCCGTGGACCCCACGCCCTCACCGGCCCCGACGCCTAAGCCCTCGTCTAAGACGGACACGGCGACCACGAAGGTCATCACCAAGAAGACGACCGGTAAGCTTGCCGCAACGGGAGACCGCACGCTGGCAGTAGTTGGCGCGTGCCTTATCGGCGGCATCATCGTCATCATGCTCGGCATTATCTGGAAGCGTCGACGCTAAGCTACACCGCCGGGCCTTACAGCCCCGCCGCGTAAACCTTATATCGAGCACAGAAGCCCGTCCGATGTGATCGGACGGGCTTCTTGGTGGGTATCATGGTTGGACGATCATTAGGAGGTTTTCCCTACATGGAATTGTTTGAGCCGATTCTTCATTTCTTTGAGCAACGGTGGGTCCACAACATCATCTGGGCCGTCATCTTGGCGATAGGCACCGCCGTCGCCGCCAAGGTCGTATCCAAGACCCTGAACCATCTGCTTAACCGAGACGATAACCCGCTTCCGGCATCGAGTATCTTCATCAACATCGCGCGCGCCGTCATCTGGATGATCGGCGGCAGCTTTATCCTCGACAACTGCTTTGGCATTAACGCAAACGCCCTCGTTGCCGCTCTTGGCGTCGGCGGCATCGCCATTTCGCTCGGCTTTCAGGACACGCTGTCAAACCTTATCGGCGGCATGCAGGTGACCTTTATGGGCATCATCAAACCCGGCGACAATATCGAGGTCGGCGGCGTATCCGGCGTTGTCCAAGACATCACTTGGCGCCATACAACGATTGAGGATGCCTGTGGACAGACCATCATTGTGCCCAATTCCAACATCTCCAAGAACACGCTCGTGCATTTGATGCCCTTTGGGCGCGTGGCCGTGCCCGTTGCCGTAAAGGACACGTCTAAGTGGGCTTCCCTTGACGTGCTGGCAGACGAGCTCACGAGCGCAACCAAAACGGCCGTCTCGCCCATCTCGGGCTTTGACAAGGAGCCCTACGTACTCTTTAGCGAAATCGGCGACTTTGGCATCAAAGGAAAGATCATCTTTATCGTCAGCGACGACAGCACTACTTTCACGGCAGCCGACGCCTGCATCCGCGCCATCGCCCCCATCATCGCCTAAACCACCGCAAAGGGGACAGGCATCTTTGTAGTGGTTTTCATTCGTGGTACCATGGTTCATATCGTTGTTTAAACGACTAAGGGAGTAGACACCATGGAAGAGGCCTATCGTCAAGCACGCAAGCGCGGCGAGCAGGGACGCCGTCGCGCCATTAGCCAAAGCGAGCATCCATACCTTACGGACCTCGATAGCTTGGTTGCTCAGCTCCCCTTAGGTCAGCGAGTGAGCGTCGGCCTGCAGGATATTCCGCTCGAAATGGTCGTCGGCACGGTCACCAAAGGCCGTCAGTCCGCCTTTTCATGCAACTTTATGCCCCTGCTGCCGTTTAACACCGAGTTCGCCCGCAAGTGGTCCAACCTCTACGACATCCAGGTAACCGAGGGCTATCGCGACCCCATCATCGTCACCGAGTTCATGCATCGGTTCTATGTCCAGGAAGGCAACAAACGCGTCAGTGTCCTCAAATTCCTGGACGCTCCAACGGTTTCGGCCAGGGTCACCCGTCTCTACCCCGGCACATGGGATTCCGTCGAAAGCCGCCTGTACGGTGAATTCTGCGCGTTTTGGCGTGTCTGCCCCCTATACGAGATCGAGTTCTCGCGTGAGGGAAGCTACGAGACGCTCGCCAAGATGCTCGGTCAGAACCTTATCGAAAAATGGCCGCAGAAAAAGGTCGACTACCTGCGCCACACCTTCCTGCTCTTTAAGCGCGCCTACCTTCGCGCAGGCGGCGACCACCTGGACATTACGCCCGCCGACGCCATGCTCGTCTACCTCAATGTGTACAACCAGGACCGCCTGCTGGATACGCCGACGGATATCGTCGTAAACCGCCTGTGCAAGATTTGGCGCGAGCTGGTCATTGCCGGCAAAAATGACGAGGACAAGGTCGATCTTGTCGAAGCGCCGAGCGTCGATGAGGAGGAGTCGCCCGCCAAGTCCACCTCCGGCGTGCTCAACTTCTTTATGGGCAAGACTGTCTATTCGGCGGCCAACCCCCTGCGTATCGCCTTTATCCATGAGTTCCCCTGTGCGGCGTCGAGCTGGGACAGTCTGCACGACCAAGGACGTCAGTATCTCGATGAGCACTTTGACGGTATCGTGCGCACCGAGGCGTTCGAGGACTGTCACGATCCGGACGTGTTTTATGCCGCCGTAGAGACCGCCGTTAAGCACGGGGTGAACGTTATCTTCTCGACTTCGCACCGCCTAATGGAATACACGCTCAGAGCTGCCGTCGAGTATCCTCAGGTGCGATTCCTCAACTGCTCTATCGGCCTTCCCCACCAAAGCGTCCGTTCGTACTTTGGCAAGATGTACGAGGCCAAGTTCCTCCTGGGCGCCCTTGCCGCCAGCATGGCGGACAACCATCGCATCGGCTACCACGCGTCGGTCTTCGCATCCGGCGCGCTCAGCGAGATCAATGCCTTTGCCATCGGTGCCTCGCTGCTCGACCCCCGCGCGCAAATTATCCTCACCTGGGGCGATGTACCCGCCGGCGGTCTTGCCGAGGCCATGTGCCGCGAAGGCGTGAGCGTCATGACCGGCGCTGACATGTCAAAGTCGCTCGAAGACCCTACGGCCTACGGACTCCACCGCCTGGTCGATGGCAAGGTTTCCGGCATCGCCATGCCGGTATGGAACTGGGGCCGTTACTACGAGCTCATCGTTCGCAGCCTTCTGCACGGCACGTGGGACGAGACCAGCGATGACAACCAAGTGCGCGCCGTCAACTACTGGTACGGCATGAGCTCTGGCGTTATCGACATCCGTTACGCTCCGGGCCTACCCTACCAGACGCGCAAACTCGTGCAGTTGCTCCGCAACGGCATTGTTGAGGGATCCATCAACCCCTTTGGCGGCGAGCTCCACAGCCAGAACGGCGTGGTACAGATCGAAGGCTTCCCTCCGCTGCCGAGCACGCAGATTGTCGAGATGAATTGGCTGGCGGATAACGTGGTAGGCACCATTCCGCAGCTCGACGATGAGCCGAAAGTCCCTGCCCTATGAAAATCCTTGCCATAGCCGATACCGAAGAACGATGCCTTTGGGAGTGCTTTCGCAAGGAACGCTTTGAGGACGTCGACCTGATTTTGTCCGCCGGCGATCTGGACCCGGACTATCTTGAGTTTTTGGTTACGGTCATCAACAAACCGCTCATCTACGTGCGTGGCAATCACGATGACCGCTACGCACGTCATGCACCGGGCGGATGTATCTGCGTAGAAGACAGCGTGTACACGTACCGAGGGATTCGCATTGCGGGCCTTGGCGGGTCCATGCGTTATCGCGACGGCGCCAACATGTACACCGAACGCGAGATGTCCAAGCGTATGCGTAAGCTGTCGCGTAAGGTTAGGATGGTCGGCGGGTGCGACATTCTGCTTACCCATGCGCCCGCCGCCGGTATGGGTGATCTGGACGATCTACCGCATCGAGGGTTTGAGTGCTTTAACACGGCGCTTGAGTCCTGGGGAGCCGACTACATGGTGCATGGTCATGTACACCAAAGCTACAGCTACGATTTTCAGCGCGAGCGGCAGCATGTGTGTGGAACGACGATCATCAACGCCTGCGGCTATACGCAGTTTGAGCTCGACCAGACGCACTACCCCATCCGCGGCTGGCAAGCAGCTTGGCTCAACTCACAAACCATGCGCCGCGAGCTCAAACGCCACGAAGCCATCGAGTCTTCAACAGCCAGAACACCCTGGTAACCACCATAAAGGGGACACTGTCCCCTTTATGGTGCTTTTGACGCGATAGCAAGAAACCCGGTCCTGTACGAGACAGAACCGGGTTTCTTTAGCAATGCTTGCTTTGCTCAGGCAGTAACTAGCAGTTACTCAGCCAGGAAGTCACGCTGGACAGCGGGATCGACCTTGACGCCAGGGCCCATGGTGGAAGACACGGAGATGGACTTGACGTACTTGCCCTTAGCAGAAGAGGGCTTGACGCGCAGGATCTCGGTGTACAGGGCAGCGTAGTTCTCGACGAGCTGCTGCTCAGAGAAGGACTTCTTGCCCAGGGGCACGTGGCAGATGCCGTAGCGGTCGGCGCGGTACTCAACGCGGCCAGCCTTGAGCTCGGAGACCATCTTGGCGACGTCCATGGTCACGGTGCCGAGCTTGGGGTTCGGCATGAGGCCACGGGGACCAAGGATCTTACCGATGCGGCCAACCTTGGCCATCATGTTCGGCGTAGCGATAGCGGCGTCGAAGTTGATCTCGCCCTTCTGAATCTGGGCGACGAGCTCGTCGGAACCGATGATGTCGGCGCCGGCAGCCTCAGCCTCGCGGGCCTTCTCGCCCTCGGCGAAGACGGCAACACGAACGGTCTTGCCGGTGCCGTGGGGCAGGGAGATGGAACCACGGATGTTCTGGTCAGCCTTACGAGTATCGATACCCAGACGGAAGTGGGCCTCGACAGTCTCGTCGAACTTGGCGGTGTCGAGCTCCTTAATGAGCTTGGCAGCCTGAAGGGGGGTGTAGAGCGTGGCGCGGTCGATCTTCTCGGCAGCGGCGTTATAGCTCTTACCATGCTTAGCCATGTGCATTACCTCCTGTGGTTAAACGGGCGTGAGCCCTCCCACATCGTATCGTGTGCCCTATTGCACACATTTAACGGGTGCCCCGGTCGGAGCACCCGTCGTTACCATAAGAAATCGCTACTCAGCGATGGTGACGCCCATGGAACGGGCGGTACCGGCGATAATCTTCTTGGCGGCGTCAATGTCGTTGGCATTGAGGTCCGGCATCTTGATCTCGGCGATCTTGGTGAGCTGCTCCTGGGAGAGCTGACCAACCTTGTCGGCCTGGGGCTTAGCGGAACCAGACTTAAGGTTCAGCTCCTTCTTGATGAGGTGAGCCGCCGGCGGGGTCTTGGTGATGAAGGAGAAGGACTTATCCTCGTAGACAGAGATCTCAACGGGGATGATGTCGCCCTTCTTGTCCTGCGTCTCGGCGTTAAAGGCCTGGCAGAACTGCATGATGTTCACGCCAGCAGCGCCCAGGGCGGGGCCGACGGGAGGAGCGGGGTTAGCTGCACCAGCAGGAATCTGGAGCTTAATGACGTTGGCAACCTTCTTCTCAGCCATGGTCATTCCTTTCGAATCACGAGTGTGAAGTACTTGCTATATCGTAAGCACGCACGTGTTAGAAGCACTCCTGAGATGAGCAGTCACAGAAGAAGCACGCTCGCGCGAACGGACGAAAACTTAAGCGATGACAGCGACCTGGTTAAAGTCGAGCTCGACAGGCGTCTCGCGGCCAAAGATCATCAGCGTGACCTTGAGCTTGCCAGCCTCGGTGTTAACCTCGGAGACTTTGCCATCAAAGTCAGTAAGCGGGCCATCGGTGACGCGGACGGACGTGCCGACCTCAATATCGACCGACGTACGCTTGGGCGAATCGCCCTTACCGGGACGACGAGTCATCTTGTTGTACTCGTCGCGGGAAAGCGGAGCGGGCTTGCCGTTGCCGCCCAGGAAACCGGTGACGCCAGGCGTGTTACGAACGCACGTCCAAGCATCGTCATCCATCTCCATGCGGACCAGGACATAACCCGGGAAGATCTTGGAATCCTTGGTCTCGCGCTTGCCACCCTCTTTAATCTCGGTGACGCGCTCCATAGGAATCTCGATATCAAAGATACGGTCCTGCATGCCCATAGTCTCGATGCGATGCTCGAGATCGGACTTAACGCGGTTCTCGTATCCAGAGTAAGTGTGAACGACGTACCAACGCTTAGACATGGTTTAGCCCCTCAATCCAGAGAACAGAGCAAGAGCCTCGCCAAAGCCAGCATCGAGCAGAGCGATGACGACGCCGATGACGACCAGAGAAGCGCAAACGACGACCGAGTAGTTCACGAGCTCCTTCTTATCGGGCCACGTGACACGCTTCATCTCGGACTTGACCGAAGCGAAATACTTCTTGGTGCGGGCGAAGAAACCAGGCTTCTCGTTCTTCTTGGACTTCGCAGCCTTCTCGTTCTTCTTGGCAACGGCCTTCTTGGCCTCAACCTTGGAGTTGGCGGCAGCGCTGTTGGCAGGTGCCGGCTGCTGAGCCTTCTTCTTGTTCTTCTTGTTGGCCATTTGGGTTACCTCCGCGCAATGCGCTTATACATGAGTAAACCGTAAGCCCCCAAGTGGGAGCTTACGGAATAATGACTGGCACGCCAGGAAGGACTCGAACCCTCAACACTCGGTTTTGGAGACCGATGCTCTACCAATTGAACTACTGGCGTATGTGACTAGAGACTAGCGAGTCTCTTTGTGCAGCGTGTGGTGACGGCACCAGGGGCAATACTTCTTGATCTCCATACGATCAGGCATGGTCGACTTGTTCTTGGTGGTCGTATAGTTGCGGCGCTTGCACTCAGTGCACGCAAGAGTAACTAGAGTACGCATGTATCCTGAACCTTTCATTTCCGCCCCGTACGGGCACGAGTTGTTACTTTATCAGCTCCACGTAAGTGCTGTCAATGAAAACCTCGAGTCAATTGGTTCTCGCTGGATCCATTCATATTTGGAACACATCAATGGAGCCAGCGAGATCTAATCAATCCCTCACGCTCGGCCTAAGTGCGAGCAAAGCGCAATCGACAGGCAATAAACCCTGCGTAGAAAAGAACCCGGCACGCTAAAAGTGCCGGGTTCTCTAAGTCAGCTATATCAAAGAGCTAATTTACTCAATGATCGTGGAGACGATGCCCGAACCGACGGTGTGGCCACCCTCGCGGATAGCGAAGCGCAGGCCCTCCTCCATGGCGATCGGGTGAATGAGGTCGCCCTCGATGGTGATGTGGTCACCAGGCATAGCCATCTCGGTGCCCTCGGGGAGCTTGACCGTACCGGTAACGTCAGTGGTACGGAAGTAGAACTGAGGACGATAACCATCGAAGAACGGGGTGTGACGGCCGCCCTCCTCCTTGGTCAGAACGTAGATCTCACCGGTGAACTTGGTGTGCGGGGTAACCGAACCGGGCTTGCAGAGAACCTGGCCGCGCTCGATGTCCTCGCGCTTGATGCCACGGAGCAGCAGACCGACGTTGTCGCCAGCCTCGCAGAAGTCCATGGACTTACGGAACATCTCGATACCGGTAACGACGGTGCTCTGGGTATCCTTGATGCCGACGATCTCGACGGGCTCGTTGAGCTTGAGCTCACCGCGCTCGACACGGCCGGTAGCAACGGTACCACGGCCGGAGATGGTCATAACGTCCTCAACGGCCATCAGGAACGGGAGGTCGTTGTTACGAGCAGGCGTCGGGATGTACTCGTCGACGGCCTTCATGAGCTCGCGAATGGCGTCCATCCACTTGGCGTCGCCCTCGAGAGCGCCCAGAGCGGAACCACGGATGACGGGGATGTCGTCGCCGGGGAAATCGTACTCGGAGAGGAGCTCACGGGTCTCCATCTCGACGAGGTCGATGAGCTCGTCATCGTCGACCATGTCGCACTTGTTCAGGAAGACGACGATGTAGGGAACGCCGACCTGACGGGCGAGCAGGATGTGCTCACGAGTCTGAGCCATGGGGCCGTCGGTAGCGGCGATGACCAGGATAGCGCCGTCCATCTGAGCAGCACCGGAGATCATGTTCTTGACGTAGTCAGCGTGGCCCGGGCAGTCAACGTGAGCGTAGTGACGGGCAGCAGTCTCGTACTCGACGTGGGAGACGGAGATCGTAATGCCGCGCTCGCGCTCCTCGGGAGCCTTGTCGATGTTCTCGAACGCAGTGAAGTCAGCCTTGCAGCCCTCGGTCTCAGAGAGAACCTTGGTGATGGCGGCGGTCAGCGTGGTCTTGCCGTGGTCGACGTGACCAATGGTGCCGATGTTAACATGCGGCTTAGTGCGCTCAAACTTCTCTTTGGCCATAAAGCCCTCCTCTAAACAGGTCGTCCCCGGACGGGACTTTGCCTTTATACCATAGTGGCCTCTCAACATACTATTGAGAAGCCACCGTGTTACCTATGGTAGCGGTGACTGGATTCGAACCAGTGACGCCACGGGTATGAACCGTGTGCTCTAACCAACTGAGCTACACCGCCGGATGGAGCCTGCAACCAGACTTGAACTGGTGACCTCTTCGTTACCAACGAAGTGCTCTACCGACTGAGCTATACAGGCACTTGACGGGTGGGAGCTATAGGATTCGAACCTATGTAGGCAGAGCCAACGGGTTTACAGCCCGTCCCCATTAACCACTCGGGCAAACTCCCAATCGTTCAAGTATCCGCAGGTTCTTTGGTCTTTTGGACCGCCGCCCCCGCGAACGAAAAAGATAATACGATGCAACCTTGGGGGCTGTCAACGAAAACCTCTAGATACACGGTGCCGGGCGTATCTATATGCTTTTGACCTGCGGTTTTGCTGAGTTTGGATATGAAGGACGGTAAATTTGCATATAGCGGTGACATTTCCCGAGGTAACACTTTGGTGTAGTGGAGTACACCTTCAGGATCGAACTTCGATACCGGCTTAATTGCACCTATATATAGCTCGAGATCGGGCTTCCGCGGCAGATTCGAGCGTGGATTTTCTCCCGTTTGAAATCGAGCGTGGATAATCTCCCACTTTTGGCGTGTCCCCATGGCCAAAGTGGCAGATTATCCACGCTCATTCACTAGGCGGAAGATTTTCCACGCTCGTGTGTCCGATAATCCACGCTCGATGACGATGACCAACCTCGCCCCGGCCTATGTCTCGACCTGTAACAGTAAGAGGGTTATTCCTCCCCTATCTGTTACAGATCGAGATGTTTCGCAGAAACCCCCGCTTACGTCTCATTCTGTAACAGTAAGAACGGTTTTCAGCCTCTTCGTGTTACGGATCGAGATGTTATCGGCCTTCCCTTGGCAATGTTTCGATCTGTAACTATAAGGAGGGTCTTCAGCCCACTCGTGTTACGGATCGAGACAAACCTGAAGCTTGGTTGGCGCCAAACACGCTGACTTATCGACATAAATAGAAACGGGCCCTGTCCCACAAGGGAACAGAGCCCGAAACTCTCATGGAGCCAGTGACAGGAATCGAACCTGCAACCCACTGATTACAAATCAGTTGCGCTACCGTTGCGCCACACTGGCACACTTGGCGCTTTCACGCGAAGCCAGTTAAGAATAAAGGAATTGCGGACGGGGCGCAACAGGCCGCACGGCGTTATACAAATATGCAAAATCCAGCAACAACGCGTACCAGGCCCGTTCATTTCTGTCAGTGCGCCCTCAATCTTGAAACCATTCGCCAGAACGAATAGTTTTAATTACAATTGCTATATATAAAACTATTCGTTCTTGCGAAGGGTTTCGCGATGCTTACTACCAAAGAAGCCGCCGAGCTGCTCGGCATCACTCCGCGCAGGGTGCAGGAGCTCATAAAAAACGGAGCACTTGAGGCCCGCAAGGCTTCTGGTGTGTGGCTCATCGACAAAGACAGCGTCGACACGCGACTCCGCTCTGTGACCAAAACGGGGGGACGTCCCCGCCGCGGCCACGGTAAGAGCGAGATCGCGTTCACCCTCATGAACCGCACGTACGAAGTCGCTCAGCTGGTCTACAACACATCGCGAAAAGACTTTACCCACATCGGCGCCGACATCGATTACGCCCACGCCCCTATTGGAGTATTTGGCCCTAATAGCCCCATATCGCTAGACTCCTTCCGCATCTGGTGGCGCGGCCGCGGTATCCCGCTCGCACGCATTGGGCTAGCCTCCCTGCTTGCAGAAGCCGCAGTCGATGTTCCCGATGAACTCGTCCAGCGAAATCTCGGCCTCTCCTTATCCGACCAGTATTGGATTAGGCCCCAAGGTTCCGGTCTCACCTGGGAGGATATCAACTTCTTCAATAACGCCTTTGATGACGTCTCACTGTCCATTGCGCCCTTTGCCCCAGAGGGAAAAGCGGCTGCTGCAAAGCCCGATAACACCTCGGACGGCAATCTTCAAAAGTACTGGACGTGCGAGGGCGAGCGTCGAATTCTGCATAAGGCAGGAGCGCACCTGAACCAGGAACCTTATAACGAGCTGGTGGCGACTGCACTTCACCGTCGCATCCTAAACGCCTGCGATTATGTGCCTTACTCGCTCGAGGGCACGGGCACTTCCGCCCTGAGCATATGCGATGTCTTCTTAACTGATGAAGAAGAGTATGTCCCTGCGTTCTATGTAAACCAGTACGCGAACGCAGATGAACGGCTAACCGACTACGAGCGATATGTAGCAAACTGCGAGGAGCTCGGGGTGACAGGCGTCAAGGATGCCCTTGACCGCATGATTGTATGCGACGACATCATCGCCAACTATGACCGCCATTGGCGTAACTTTGGCCTTGTGCGAAACGTCAACACGCAAGCCTGCAGACCTGCCCCCATCTTCGATTCGGGCTCATCACTCTGGTGCAACATATCGCTAGAGGAGCTTAGGGCGGGAGAGCACAGTTTTACCAGCGCACAATTTCATTCAAGTCCCGCCAAACAAATGTTGCTCGTCGAGGACATGGGCTGGTTTGACGGCGACAAACTCGAGGGCTTTGTCGACGAGGCGATCGAGATTCTGTCTAAAAACGATGCCCTAGCAGCGAGACTGCCTTATCTAAAAGAGGCGCTAATGTGGCGCCTCGAAAGAATCATCGACATCGCTGAATGGAGTTAGCGAGGCAGCATTGCCCCGCCAACTCCCCTACCGCCCGCGCAGGGCCTTAAGCTTTGCCAGGGCCTCGGGGCTCAGGCGGCTGCCCAGGGTCATCTTGATCTGGGGTGCTTCCTCGGCCTCATGCACGTCGTTATCGATCTGTTTGATCTCGTCCACCAGCATACGGCTCGAGATGCGTGTAACGCCCTTGCCCATGACGACAGCCTGGATCGTGCCGTCGCTCGATACCACGGAGCACGCGCGGCCTTCCTCGCGCGCCTCGATGCAGAGCTTCTGCACCACGGTATCGGCCGAAACACCCGTCGGCGAAAACTCAATGCGCACGCCGCGGGCCGGTAGGTTGGGGCGCTCGCTGGAGATATTGCCCGCGCCATCAAATACGATCACGGCATCGTAGCGGCCCTGGGCAAAGGCGGCGACGTCGTTGATGAGTGCAGTTCGCGCCATATCGTGGACGTCGCTGGAATACGGATCGTCGGAATGGTCGTAGACGAGCTTTTCGTAGCGCGGCGTGCAGTGAATCACGTTGTAACCGTCGACCACCAGCAGCTCGGGCTTATTGGAGTGCACCGTCGAGACCGGATCGGCGATGGCCTGCGCAAACGCATTGCCGCCCACGCCATAGGTCGCGGCCGAAACAATCGGCTTGGCCGAGCCCTCGCCAAAGCGCTTGGCCTTGGACTTGGCGCGGTTCTTCTTGGACATGCGCTACTCCTCCCCCATGAGTTCGCCGGCATTGCGACGTAGCCACTCAAAGCATAGCGCCGTCGTTGCCTGGGCAACATTAAGGCTCTCGGTCATGCCGCGCTGGGGAAGCTTGGTCAAAAAGTCGCATTTCTCGAGCACCAGGCGCGAGATGCCGTCGCCCTCAGAGCCCATGACGAGCGCAATGCGGCCCTCGAAGGGAGCATCCCAGCAACTGCCCTCGGCATGCTCGGAGGCACCGCCCACCCAAAAGCCAGCAGCCTTAAGATCGTCAAGCGCACGGGCGATATTGGGAACCTGCGCGATGGGCAGGTGCATGACGGCGCCGGCAGAAGTCTTGTAGCTGCCGACGGTCACACCGGCGGCGCGCTTGTTGGCAATGATGACGCCCGCCGCGCCCACGACCTCGGCGGAGCGCACGATGGCGCCAAAGTTGCCGTCGTCGGTCACATGGTCGAGCACGACGACGAGCGCCGGACCGTCGCCCGCACGGTCGAGGATATCGGCAACATCGGCATAGGGGAAATTGCCCACCTCGAGCGCAATGCCCTGGTGAGCGCCATGGCTCGACAGCGCATCGAGCTGCGCGCGCGGCACATACTTAATGCGGACGCCCGCGGCGTTGAGGTCGTCGACCAGGCGCGACAAGGCGGCATCGCGCTCCCCGCCCTCAGCGATGAGCGCGCACTTGACGGGAAAGCCGGTACGCAGCGCCTCGGCGGCAGCACGGCGACCTTCGATAAACTCGCCCTTGGGAACCTGGACGTTATCGCGGCTACGCTCGCGCTGCGGGCGAGCAGCCTGTGAGCGCTCGCGCTGGCCCTTGGGAGCGGCAGCGCGGTCGTTGCGGCGAATCGGACGCGAGCCAGAAGCAGCCTGCTTGCCTCCACGCGGTGCACGCTTGCGATTGTCGGCCATAAAGCGACCTCCTAAATACAACTATCAAACGAAACAAATAGACCGACCGCCCGAGGTGCGGCAGATTGCCTTGAAAGAGGAGGGCATAGACCTTGAGGTCATGCCCGACGATTGAAAGGCAAGGTGCCGTGGCTCGGGCGGTCGGGTGCTTGGGAAACCCGCGGGGATTAGAGAGATTTGATACGGGTGCCGGCGGCCGTATCCTCAATGGTGAGGCCCAGGTCCTTGAGCTGGTCGCGGATGGCGTCGGCCAGATCCCAGTTCTTGGCGGCACGGGCCTCGGCGCGGGCCTCGAGAATCTTGGCAGCAGCCTCGTCCACGTCGTCGCCCGTATAGGCAACCAGACCGGCGGCAACACCCAGCAGACCCAGCGGCAACTCGACCTTGGGCTCGGGAAGCTCAACGCCAAACGTATCGAGCAGCTCGGCCAGCGTATCGGCGGCAGCCAGGACTGCGGCCTTGTCGGCAGCATCGCCCGCCTGCTCCAGATACTGATTGCACTCGGTGACAAAGCCAAAGACGGCACCCATGGCACCGGCGGTGTTAAAGTCGTCGTCCATGCACTCCTTAAAGGCGGCGCGGGTCTCGGCGGCCTTGGCGGCAAACGCCTCGGCGGCAGCCGCATCGGCATCGGCCGTCGCATGGTTCGCAGCCCAACGAAGGTTCTCGACCGTACCGGCAATACGCGTGAGCGAGTTCTCGGCACCCTCCAGGCGCTCCCAGGAGAAGTCGAGCGGCGAGCGATAGCTCGTCTGCAGCATCAACAGGCGCAGGGCCGCGGCAGAGTGCTGCTCGAGCACCTCGGCCAGCGTAAAGAAGTTACCAAGCGACTTGGACATCTTCTCGCCGTCGACCAGCAGCATGCCCGTGTGCATCCAGGTGTTGGAGAAGCCCTGGTGCCAGGCGCAGGTGGCCTGAGCGCACTCGTTCTCGTGATGCGGGAAGGCAAGATCGGAGCCGCCGCCGTGGATGTCGATCGGAGTACCCAGGTAGCGATGCACCATGGCGGCGCACTCGGTGTGCCAACCGGGACGGCCCTCGCCCCAGGGGCTCGGCCAGCTGGGCTCGCCGGGCTTGGCGGCCTTCCACAGGGCAAAGTCGAGCGGGTCGTTCTTGTCCTCGTTCTCCTCGATGCGCGCGCCAACCATAAGGTCGTCGATGTTGCGGCCCGAGACCTGACCATAGTTGGGATCGCTGCGCACGGCAAAGTACACATCGCCGTTATCGGCTGCGTAAGCGTGGCCCTGCTCGACAAGCGTCTTGATCATGGCGATCATGGGGCCGATCTCCTTGGTGGCGCGGGGGCGCACATCGGGATCGAGCACGTTGGCGGCGCGCATGACGCCGATGAACTTGTCCGAGAACTCCGTCGCGACCTCGGCGGCAGTGCGGCCCTGCTCGTTGGCGCGCTTGATGATCTTGTCATCGACATCGGTGAGGTTCTGGGCGAACGTGACCTCGTAGCCGCTCGCGATGAGCCAGCGACGAATCACGTCAAAGCTGATGAACGTGCGGGCATTGCCGATGTGGATGTTGTCGTAGACCGTGGGGCCGCACACGTACATGCGGACCTTGCCGGACTCGATGGGCTGGAACTCTTCCTTTTTATGGGTAGCGCTGTTGTAGATACGCATTCGTTACTCCTTAACGGTTTTCTGTAGCAGGCAGACGGCCCAGGCGCCGATTCCCTCGCCCTGGCCTTCCCAACCGAGCTTTTCGGTCGTAGTGGCGGCGACGCCCACGTTTTCGACGTCAACGCCCAGGGCATGGGCAAGGTTGGCACGCATGGCATCGCGGTGCGGGGTGATCTTAGGCTGCTGGCAGGCAATGGTGCAATCGGCATCGACAAACTCGAAGCCCAGCTCGCGCGCGTAGTCCATCACGCGAGCGAGCAGCACCATCGAATCGGCACCCTCATAGGCGGGGTCGGTATCGGGGAATAGCTTGCCAATGTCTCCCCCACGGCAGGCGCCCAGAATGGCGTCGGCCAAGGCGTGCGCGAGCACATCGGCATCCGAGTGGCCCAGCAGGCCGCGCTCGTAGGGAATGTCGACACCGCCGATGATACATCGACGCCCCTCCACCAGACGGTGAACGTCGTAGCCATGGCCAATGCGCAGGTTACTGAACATGGGGAAGGTCCTCTCCCTCGGCCATACGGCCAAGCAGAATCGCGGTTACGGGACGCAAGTCCTCGGGCACCGTCACCTTAAGGTTATCGCGCGGGCTCTGGACGCAGCGGACGCGCCCACCCATGCGCTCGACCAGCGACGAATCATCGGTGCCGATAAAGCCCTCGGCAATGGCTGCAGCGTGGGCGCGCTTCATAGCATCGACGCTAAAGATCTGCGGCGTCTGCGCAGCCCAATAAAGCTCACGCGGCGGCGTCTCGACGATGTTATCGCCGTCGACGATCTTGAGTGTGTCGATCGCGGGTTGACCGCACACGACACCGTCGAGCGAGCGGTCGCCCACAAGCACGTCGATCGCATGATCGATGGCCTCGGTCGTGATGAGCGGACGAGCGCCATCGTGAATGGCGACGTATTCAAAGCCCGCCGGCACCGCGTGCACGCCGGCACGGGTGGAGTCCTGGCGGGTATCGCCGGCATCGGCAAAACTGATGGGCGTGTCATAGTCAAACGGGTCGATGGCCAGGCGGCGCATCTCGGCACGGCGCTCGGCAGGGCAAACCACGACGATGTGGCCGACCTTGTCGCTACGATCAAACGCGCGGATGGACCAGCTCATAAGCGGACGGCCCGCTACATTGACGAGCTGCTTGCCGCCGGGGTTACCAAAGCGCTGGCCGCTGCCACCGGCAACGACCACGGCGCATACGGGCGCCATTATGCGTTCCCCTGTTTGGTGCCCTTCATGCGGTACAGGGAGTCCGCAAGAATGGCAGGGTTGTTAACGCCAAAGTCGCCCAGGCGCTCCGGATCCTCGCTGATGTCATCCATGAGCTCCTGCAGCGAGCCGTACTCGTCGACGATCTTCTCGGCCACGCCGTCGCGCACGACGGACACGCGCGAAAGCGTGCGCAGGCCCAGCGGCGTCATGACGGAGTCCTCGTCCAGGTCGTCATAGCCCAGAACCGCCGCCACATGCTGCGGGTCGGACAGGTCCTTAGGCGTCATGCGGCTCAGCTCGGCGCGAATCTTCTCGGCGTTTGCCTCGGAGGAATCGCTTGCGTAGTCGCGGATCATCAAGTCGTATTCGGTATCCATGCTGGAGCCCGCGAGCTGCTCGAGCTGCATCTGCACGAGCTTGCCCTGGTTACCCAGCTTGACGATGCAATCCTTAAGCTCGGTCTTTGCCTGTTGCATGATCTCGAAACTCGAGAAGATGCCGGTGATGTCGGCGAGCGTGACGTAGTCGTCGAGCTCAAGGGCCGTCAGGCGCAGCAGGGAGCGATCGAGCGACTGACGGGTAGTCTGGAGCGTGGCGACGAGCTGGTTGACCGAGCTCATGATGGTGGTGACGGGCTGGATCTCGTAGCTCTTGCCGTGGACGTACACGTTGACGACGGCACGACGAGCCGAAACCGAGATCACGATGGCATCGGTGAGCACCGACATGCGAGCGGCGGTGCGGTGACGCATGCCCGTCTCGCTCGTGGCAAGCGAGGGATCGGGATTGAGGTGGAAGTTGGCGCGCAGGATCTGGGTGAGGTCGCCGTCGATGACGATGGCACCGTCCATCTTGGAGAGCTCAAACAGACGGTTCGAGGTGAACGAAATGTTGAGCGGGAAGCCGTCGTTACCGGCAGCGAGCACGTTTTCGGTGTCGCCGACGCAGATAAGGGCGCCCAGGTGACCGGCGATGATCATGTCGAGGGCGGTGCGGATCGGCTGACCAGGTGCCGTCAGGCGGATGGCCTGTTCCATACGCTTTTGCAGCTCGTTCTTATCCAAGGCATCGCTCCCATCGTATACGCTCCATAAACGCTAAATAGTTTCTCACGGTTTGTCCCCGCGGCGCTTGCGAAATCCGATGCTTACAGAATGAGCGAACACAGCTGAGAGCCCAACCCAAATGGGCTGCTTATGTGGTAGCATCGAGGTTCACATGAATGAGGGAGTAGTCGCGTGGCCGGGTTCGCCTCCGGTGGCGCGGCAAGTCAACATACTGGCCGAAACGGTCTGGCTTGCCTTAATGAACGAGACTCGTGGTTGTGCGCGCAGCGCGTACGCCACGGGTCTTTTTTGTTATTCCCCCAAGAGGTACACGCGGGCTCGCCCGCAGAGAGGGAGCCAGGCTATGGGACTCGCAGAGCTCGTGTTGCTCGCCGTTGGCCTTTCGATGGACGCCTTTGCCGTTTCCATCTGCAAGGGTCTCGGCATGAAAAAGATCAACCTTAAGGTCGCCGTGGTGCTCGGCCTGTTCTTTGGCGGCTTCCAGGCCGGCATGCCCGTAATCGGATGGGCGCTTGGCAGTCAGTTTATGGGCATCATCGGCCCCATCGACCACTGGATCGCCTTTATCCTGCTCGCCTTCATCGGCGGCAAAATGCTGTGGGAAGCCTTTACCGAGGACGAGGATGAAGGCGACGGCAAGGATGCCGAAAAGATTGACCTGGTCGAGTACCTGCTCCTCGCCATTGCCACCTCAATCGACGCCCTAGCCGTGGGCATCTCGTTTGCGGCACTCTCGGTCGACATCGTGCCCGCTGTATCGCTTATAGGCATCACAACGTTTATCTTCTCCGTCGCCGGCGTGGCGATCGGCCACACCTTTGGCGCGCACTACGAAAAACCCGCCACCATCGTGGGTGGCGTCGTGCTTATCCTTATCGGCCTCAAGATTCTGCTGGAACACTTGGGGTTTTTGGCGCTGTAAAACACCCTTCAAAACTAAACGTCCGGGCAAGGCCTCATGCAGAGTTTTGCATGAGGCCTTTTCATGCAGACTTTTGCATGTCATACTGATATGCAAAAGTCTGCACGTTAGGAGATCGCCGTGGATACCCTTCCCATCACCACACCGCGCCAAGCTGGCATCTACGTGCGCCAGGCACGCGATGCTCAGGGTCTCACCCGTGCAACCCTCGCTAAAAAAGCCGGTGTTTCGGAGCGCCTGCTCGCATCGCTCGAGCTGGGAGATGCCACGGGTATTCGGCTCGACAAGCTGCTGGCGGTTTTCGGTGCTCTCGGACTGGCACTAGTTGCTCAAGGGAATATCGACGACACGAAACATGAGCAGCCAACCGACGCCCCGCATGCCGATTTGCAACCTTGTAGCACCCCCAGGTGCCATCACACTCAACGTCTTCACCATCGCAACCGACGCGGCGCAGCCATTCCAGCTCTTCCAGATACCCCCTTTACGGCCGAGCTCTACGACAAGGCCTTCGCCGATTTCGCCATGTCCAATCTCGGAGTCTCGATTGCCGCAAGCGCATCTGCCCAAACCAAGCCCGAAGGGAGATAGCCAATGGCCAGAAAAACGCTTCGGACTATTATTTGCGGCGTACCCGCAGGAACGCTCATGCAAGATGAGAGCGGTCTAGTCAGTTTTGCCTACGATCAAGATTATGACGGGCCAGCCCTATCGACCAACATTCCCGTATCAAATCGCACATACGGCCAACAGGTCATGAATCCGTACCTGTTTGGCCTTCTGCCCGACAGCGAGGACCAACGAAAAGCGATTGCCGCCGAATTCGACGCCAGGCCCAATAATCCCGTTGCGCTGCTCAGCCATATCGGACTCGACTGTCCGGGCGGAGTGCAGTTTTGCGCCGAAGAAGATATCGACGCCGCCTTGCATCGCACTGGCGAATACCGCCCTATAGACGACCACGAGATTGCCTTGCGCCTCAAGTCGATCAGGGATGACCGCGAGGCATCGTGGATGGGCCTAGATGAAAGTTGGTCACTTGGAGGCAACCAGGGCAAGTTCGCACTCGCGCTCATAGACGGTCGCTGGTGCGAATGCGTAGGTTCCTCGCCCACGACGCATATTTTCAAAAATGGCGTTATCGGATTTAAACTTGAAGCTCTTAATGAGTTTGTCTGCATGAAAAGCGCCCAGCGCGCGGGTATCGCAACGGCGAACGTTGAGTATCGCTTATTTGAGGACGAACCCGCCCTCATTGTTGAACGCTATGACCGTGTGAAAGCCAAAGACGGAACAATCATGCGTCTACACCAAGAAGACCTCTGTCAGGCCCTTGGAGTGATGCCCGCTCAAAAGTACACGGCAGACGGTGGCCCGACCGCACGCGACATTCAGGAACTCCTCGTCAACACGAGCCATCATCAACTTAACCTGTATCTGTTTACGCAGATACTTTTCTTTAACGCCATCATCGGCGCACCGGACGCGCATGCGAAGAACTATTCCCTGCTTCTTGGAAACGGCAGCACAGCTATGATGGCCCGTATGTATGACGTTGCATCGGGGCTGGCATACGAACGCATGCGGCGAAAAGCGCGCCTTGCCATGAGCGTTGGCGGCGAAAATCGTGTGGGGCGCATCGGTCCAGGCGCTATCCGCCGATACCACAGTATGGGCGACCCCGCGCTGGAGGCGGCGCTCACCGATGCCGGGCTATCCGAGAAGTTTTGCTTTGCGACCATGATGGACCTCGCCTACGAGGTACCCATTTGCATGGAAGAGGTCATGGACGAATACGCCGACCTGCCCGGCATGGCGGACCTGCGCGAGCATATGCTCGGCCCCGTCTGCGAAAACTGCCAGCGCACCCTCGACCTCATCAAGGCGGATATGGGCTAGGTGTCCGTAATCTCCCATTTCCCAAAAGAAGAGAGGAGGCACCCGTCGCAAAAGCTCGGGTGCCCCCTCTCATAATGTCATTTGCAATCCACCAGCACGTGGCTCGGACTGCTGCTAGCGCAACCTTTACGCAGCGAGGCGCTTGAGGACGTCGATGAGCAGCTCGTAGAAGCGCTCGGCAGAAGCGAGCTCCATGCTCTCGTCCGGGGTGTGGACATCGGAGAGCGTCGGGCCCACGGCGATGGCGTCCAGGCCGTGCAGGGCCTCGGCAAACAGGCCGCACTCAAGGCCGGCGTGAATGGACTCGATTCGTAGCTCGGAGCCAAAGAGCTCGCGATAGCTCTCGACAAAGATGTCGCGGACCGGCGAATGCTCGGCATAGCTCCAGCCGGGATACTCGAACTCAAACTTGGCGTCGAATCCCAGGACATCGGCCAGCGTCTGCAGGCGGTCCTTGAACTCGTTCTGCAGCGAGGTGATCGAGGAGCGCGGGGACAGCATGATCTTGACTTGGTCGTCAGAGGTGGCAACCACGCCGATGTTGGAGGAAACCTCGACGGAGCCGTCGGTGGCG
Source organism: uncultured bacterium (assembly GCA_905215755.1). GTDB lineage: Bacteria > Actinomycetota > Coriobacteriia > Coriobacteriales > Coriobacteriaceae > Collinsella. The sequence continues at coordinate 11,959 of CAJMRE010000010.1, read as the reverse complement.
ACATTGCGGCGGATCACACCGTTGGGGGCAAGACGCAGAGCGCGAATAAGGGCAAGTGCGGACTTTTCGTCCATGGCCTCGACCTCAGTGTTGTCGGCAATCTCAACCGTGCAGGTAAAGCCGGGGTCGAAGACCTCGAGCTCGGCAGTAACGTCGGCGATGATGCCCTTTGCGATCTGGGCCGCGGCCTCGGCTGCAGCGTGGTCGGCGTAGACCAGCTCGGCCTTGCACTCACGGTTGATGGCGTTGTCCTTGGTGCCGCCGTTAAAGCTAACGATGGCGGGCTCGCCGGCAACCATCAGGCGGTCGATGATGCGGGCCATGATGAGGTTGCCGTTGCCGCGCTCCAGGTTAATATCGCTGCCGGAGTGGCCGCCCAGCAGGCCGGAGATGTCGAGCGTGAGGGCGCTACCGGTCTTGTGCTCGCGCGCGATCGGGCAGGTGTAGGTAACGACGACACCGCCGGCGCAGCTGACGGTAGCAACGCCCTCTTCCTCGGAGTCAAGGTTAATCATGGTGCGGGCGCTAATCTGGGACTTGTCGAGCGTCTCGGCGCCGACCAGGCCGGTCTCCTCGTCGGTGGTGAATACGCACTCGAGGGCGGGGTGAACGATCGAATCGTCATCGAGAACAGTGAGCATAAGCGCGACGGCAATACCGTTGTCGGCGCCCAGAGTGGTGCCGTTAGCGGTGAGGACGCCGTCCTTGACGACCAGGTCGATACCATCGGTCGTAAAGTCGTGCTCAACGGAGCCCAACTTGTCGCACACCATATCGATGTGGCCCTGCAGCATCACGGTCGGGGCATTCTCGGCACCGGCAGATGCGGGCTTGCGAATGATGACGTTGTAGACCTCGTCCTGGTACACATCGAGACCGCGCTCCTTGGCAAACGCAACCAGGAAATCGCTGATGCCCTTCTCGTTGCCAGACCCACGGGGGATCGCGCTGACCTCCTCAAAGAAATGGAACAGCTGGGCGGGCTCGTAGCCGGTAATCTTGTAGTCCATGGTGCCTCCTTGGCGCAACTGGTTAGACAGTAAGACATGCGACTTGTATATTCCCAGACTTTGCGTGCATAAACCAGTCGAAAACGCCGAGCGCTCTCGCATCATCGGCTAACGGTGGACCGCATAGCGTAACGGTCACAGTTACCGCAGCTCTACAAATCGAGGCGCCCTTGCCGGAACGCCTCGATTGCACAGATCAAATTGTCGCCACGCCCTACAGCGCGCCGGAACCGGCTTGCATCATGCCGCCGGGGCCCGAGCTCACGCCACTGCTCACAGGCGCGGCGTTTCCGGTGTGCGGCGCTGCCGGAGCGGTATCGCCCCCGAGCGCACCTGCCGGACGCGGCGCTGGAATCTCGCCTGTGCCATGGCTAAAGACGAACTTGCCGTCGGCCACGTCGCACAGGACGGTATCGCCCTCGCCCCACTCGCCGGCCAGCAGCTCCTCGGACAGCGGGTCCTCGATGAGCTTTTGGATGGCACGGCGCAGCGGACGCGCACCGTTGGTGAGGTCGGTGCCCTCGGCCACGATCTTGTCATAGGCCGCATCGGTGAGCTTGATGTTCATGCCGTTGGCAATCAAACGCTGACGCAGGTCGTCCACCAGCAGGTGCGCGATCTTGGTGAGATTCTCGCCCGAGAGCTTCTGGAACACCACGATGTCGTCGATACGGTTGAGCAACTCGGGGCGGAACAGGCGCTTGAGCTCGCCCATCGCGCGGCCGCGGATCTCACTCGACGTGAGGCCCTGCTCGCCGGTGGTGCCAAAGCCAACGCTCGCATCCTGCGCGATCTCGCGGGCGCCCACGTTTGACGTCATGATGATCACCGTATTGCGGAAGTCGACCGTCTTGCCCTGGCTATCGGTCAGACGGCCCTCCTCCAACACCTGCAGCAGGATATTGAAGATGTCGGGGTGCGCCTTTTCGATCTCGTCGAACAGCACGACCGAGTACGGGTGACGGCGAACAGCCTTGGTGAGCTGGCCGCCCTCGTCGTGGCCCACATAGCCCGGGGGGCTACCGATGAGCTTGGAGACCTCGAACTCACTGCCAAACTCCGACATATCGAAGCTGATGAGCGCGTCCTTGCTGCCAAAGAGATACTCGGCGAGCGTCTTGGCGAGCTCGGTTTTGCCCGTGCCGGTGGGGCCCAGGAAGATAAAGCTGCCGCCGGGGCGACGCGGGTCCTTGAGCGGCGAGCGGCTGCGGCGCACGGCCTTGGCAACGGCCTCGACGGCCTCATCCTGACCGATGATGCGCGTCTTGAGCACGCTTTCGGCCTGCAGCAGGCGACGGCTCTCGCTCTCGGTAAGCGAAGACACCGGCACGCCCGAAGTCACGGACACGATGTCGGCGATCTGGGAGACATCGATGGTGAGCGGGCTGGCGTCGAGCTCGGCGGTCCAGGCGGCCTTGGCCTCGGCGAGCTCAATCTCGGCGGCCTTCTGCTGCTCGGTGATCTCGGCGGCCTTGTTCATGTCGTCGCTCTCGGTGGCCTCCTGCGCGGCGGCCTTAAGCTCCTCCACGCGATGCTCGGCCTCACGCACCGGCTCGGGCGCGCGATTCGCGGCGATGCGAGCGCGGGCGCCAGCCTCGTCGATGAGGTCGATGGCCTTATCGGGCAGGAAGCGATCCTGGATGTAGCGGTTGGAAAGGTTCGCGGCGGCCTCGATAGCACCCTGCGTATAGCGCACATGGTGGTGCTCCTCGTAGCGCGGCTTGAGCGCGGTCAGGATCTTGACCGTGTCCTCGACGCTCGGCTCCTCGACATCGATGGTCTGGAAGCGACGCTCGAAAGCCGGGTCCTTGGTGAGGTACTTGCGGAATTCCTCGGCCGTGGTGGCGCCGATAATCTGGAAGGCACCGCGCGCGAGCACGGGCTTGAGCATGGAGCTCGCGTCGATGGAGCCCTCGGCAGAACCGGCACCGATGATGGTGTGCATCTCGTCGATAAACAGGATGACGTCATCGGCTTCGGTGGCCTCCTGGATCACGTTCTTGAGGCGCTCCTCAAACTCGCCGCGATACTTGGCACCCGCCACGAGGCCCGGCAGGTCGAGCGTCCAGATATTCTGGTTCATGAGGTTCTCGGGCACGTTGCCGGCTGCAATCTGCTGAGCCAAGCCCTCGACGATGGCCGTCTTGCCCACGCCGGGGTCGCCCAGAATGAGCGGGTTGTTCTTGGTGCGGCGCGAAAGAATTTCCATCATACGCTGGACTTCCTTTTCGCGACCAATTACAGGGTCGAGCTCGCCGTCGCGCGCCTTCTGTGTGAGGTTGGTCGCGAACTGCTTAAGCGTATCGGTGCCACTCCCCTTTTGCTGAGAGGCATCCGAGCCGCTAAAGAACGGCAGGCCCGCACCGGGACGACCGGCACCGGCGCCGGCGAGCGGACGCTTCTTGTCCTGGTCCTTGGCGGTGAGTTTCTCGATAGCCTTTTTGATGGAGGCGGACGACACACCCAGGCGCATGAGGATGTCCATGGCCATGCCGTTGCCCTCTTCGACGATGCCGATCAGCAAGTGCTCGGTCGACACGTAGGTCTGGTTGTTCTCACGCGCCACGCGGAACGAACGCTCCATCACGCTAATGACGAGCGGCGTAAAGGCGAGCTTGGCCGCCTCGGTCTCCTCGCTGGGCTCGGGAACCGTGGTCTGGACCTCTTTGAGAGTATCCATGATGTCATCGTAGGAGATGTCGAGCGAACGCAGTGCCTCGGCGGCAATGCCCTCGTCCTCCTTGGCAAGCGCGAGCAGCAGGTGCTCGGTGCCCACCTTATTTGAATGAAGATCAAGCGCCTCTTGCTTGGCCATGGACATGACCTTACGCGCGCGATCGGTAAATCTATCTAACATGCTCGTTTCCTTACATGAGTTCATCGAAATCAAAACGCCCGCCCGTCGGCGGCGCTTTTGTCTCTTTACCCACAGGTTGTCTATGTTAACAGCTGGAGGAATATCTATAAACCCGGCTCACATGAATGCAGGTTATGACCGCATCGCGGGACTCACCGCGCGATGCGCGACAGGCGCCCCGCAAGAGAAACCCTGGGCGTCTTTCACCACGTCGGGACTCGTCGCACGCGATACGCGATAGGCATCGGCCTCCTTGGAGACGCGTTCGAGCAGCTCGGATGTATCGACGCCCTCGACTTGCGCGACCGTTTCCACCGTCTGCATGGCGACCGCCCTCAGGTACGCGCACGCGCTGTCCCCCAGCTGCTCGAGGTCTATCTCCTCGCCGCCCTCCCGGGCAAAGCCGACCGCCATCACAAAGCCCATGATGCCCGAGACCAGAAAGCCCACCGCAAAGCTCGAATCTGCCTTGAGCTCTTCTCCGTCGGGGTGGACGATCTCTCTCACGCGGTCGATGATGATCGTATGGATGCCCTGCACGACCTGCTCGGCGGCACCCGCCCTCATGGTGATGACGATGCGCCGCAGCAGGCAGCGGACGTCGCGCCGGTCGAACGCCGAAAGGTCGCCCTCGCTCGAAAAATGCCAGAGGGCATCGGTGATGAGCTCGTTATCCTGCAGCAGCTGGGCTATGGCGATGGCGACGAGTTCATCGAAATCGTGAAAATAGTAGTAAAACGTTCCGCGATTGCACTGGGCGGCGCGGGTCACCTCGCCAACCGACAGCTCGAAGATGCTGTTGTTCTCGATGAGCTCCCAAAACGCCTCGATGATACGGGTGCGTGCATCGGGCGCATCGGCGTCCTTACGCGGTCTCGCCATGCGCCTCACCGCACCCCTGCGCCTTGGCGTTCATGATGAGCATCTGAAGACGGTTCTCCACGTTGGCGAAGCTCACGTCGGGATCGTAGTCGAGCGGCAGGAACTGCGCCGTGGGATACTGCTCCTTGAGCGCATGGATGAGCCCGCGCCCCACGACATGGTTGGGCAGACACCCGAACGGCTGCAGGATCACGAAGTTGCGGCAGCCGCGCTTGGCGTGCTCGAGGATCTCCGCCGGAATCAGCACGCCCTCGCCCGCATCGAACGTATGGTGCAGGATCTTATCGCTCGCGCGCACGAGCTCGGGCATGCGCGTCGGCGGCTCGTAGAGCGGGCTCGCCGCGCCCAGGCGGTCGCAACGGTCGTGCGCGAGCTCGAACAGGTTGTCCGCCGTGGCGTACCAGGCCTTTTCGGGCAGCGACAGGTCGACGTGGAACTCGCGCGACTGCGCATGCTTGTAGAAATAGGTCTTGCGGATCACGTCGGTCATGCGCGCCTCGATGACCTCGAGCCCGTTGTCCTCGAGGTAGCGCTCGATCTCGTGGTTGGCGCCGAGATGGAAATTGAGCAGGTACTCGCCCACGATGAGAACGGTCGGATGCGGGTTCGAGCGGTCGTACGGAACGGCGTCCATGATCGCAAGCGCGCGTTTGAAGCCCGTCGCCTGGCCTCTCAGCCCGGAGCGCTCCATGCCCTCGATAACCTCATCGAGCGCGCGGTCGAACGCAGCGTCCGCCGCGCCCTTCTCGAGCTCGTAGGGACGGATGCGCCTAAGCATGGCCTCGAGGGCATCGATCATGGGAAGACCGTAGGCGATCTGGATGCTCGGGCCAAGGCCGAGCTTGAAGCCCGGATGCGCATTGTGGGCATCGACGTCGTCGTTGGTGAGCACCGGGACATAGTCGTATCCCGCGTCGTCGAGCGCGCGGCGCAGCAGGGGCATGTAGTGCGTCAGGCGGCAGTCGCCGATATACTTGCCAGTCACCACGGCGACGTCGTGCGGGTCGTACTTACCGCTCTCGAGTGCCGCGAGCGCCTCGCCGATCACGATTTGCGCGGGGAAGCAGATGTCGTTGTGCACATAGCGTTTGCCCAGGCGGATGGCATCCTCGCGCCCGATATCAAGGGCCTCGGCGCGCACGCCCTGATTGCGCATCGCCGCGGTCATGAGCCTGCAGAACGCATGGGAGGTGTTGGGGACCAGCGCGATCTTGTCGTGCCGGTCGCGCTTGGTGTACTTGACCTTATACGGGTCGTCGAGCGGATGGACCGCGTGCACCCGGGCGCCCTCGGCACGCTCCTCCGCGCGACGACGGTTGACCGACTCGATAAACGAACGCACGCGAATGCCCATGGGACCGGCGACGTCGCTCTCATCGAGCTTGATCATCATCGGAACCTTGGAGCCCATCTCGCCCATCATGCGCGCGATCTCGTCGGTGAGATACGCATCGTGGCCGCAGCCGAAGCTGCCCATCTGCACGAGCTCGAGCTCGGGCGTCGATGCGACGATGACCGCGCACGACAGCATGCGCGCATGGTAGTTGTTCACGATGTCGATGCGGCTGTTGGAAAGATCGACGTTGCAGACCCCCGGCACCGCATCGGGCGTCAGCACGGGGATGCCGCGCTCAGAGAAGAGCTTGGGCAGCCCGTGGTTGACCAGCGGGTCGTTGTGGTACGGGCGCGAAGCGATCACCACCGCGTAGCCGCCGTCCTCGTGCACGTTCTCGAGCACCTGCCTGCCGCGCAGCTGCAGCTGGTTCTCAAACGTCTCCTGCGCGCGGTCCGCCTGCTCGGTCGCCTTGGCAACCAGGTCGGCATCGATATCGAAGGTCTCCTTGCACCACGCCTTGAGCTGGCGGTTTCGGTCGCCCTCGTCGTACCAGTGGAACAGCGGCGTATCGAACGGAACGCCGAAACGCTCCTCCGGGTTATCGGAATTGCGCATCACGTAGGGGTATCCCTTTACGACGGCGCACATCCACTCGCTGGTAGAGGCGGTGTTTTCGGTGGGCACCGTCGTGATGATGGGCATGAAGATGCGGTCGACGCCGGCGTCGACGAGATTGCGGATGTGCCCGTGGACGAGCTTGGCCGGGAAGCACACGGTGTCGGATGTGACGTGCGCCAGACCGCGCTCGTACATCGCCTTGGTGCTGCGTCCCGAGACGCGCACCTTAAAGCCGAGCGTGCTGAAGAACGTCGACCAGAACGGCATGGTGTCCCAGAACTCGAGCACACGGGGAATGCCGATCGTGACATCGCGCCCCCCCCCGCTGACGGGAACCGTGGGGTACGACTCGAACAGCAGCTTCTCGCGGTCGACAAAGAGATTGGGGGCAGCCGCGGTCCGGTCGCGCCCCGTGCCGGGTGCCTGTGCCTCGCAAGCACCCTGCGGACGCAGCTCCTCCGCCGCGGGAACCTCGCGCACGAGCTCATCCCATGAGATGGCGCCGCCGCGCGGGCAGCGATTGCCCGTGACGTAAAGCGAGCCGTCGCCAAATGCCACGACCGCGCGCTGGCAGCGGTTGTTGCACCGACGGCAGGTAACGCCGCCGAACTCGCGATGCTCGAAGCGCTCCACGGCATCGAGCCCGATAAACGACGTGCCGGCGTCGCCCTTGCGGCATTCCTCGCGCGCGAGCAGGGCGATACCGATAGCGCCCATCAGCCCCGGGTGGGGCGCACGCGTGACGGGTTTGCCCAGATACTGCTCGAATGCGCGCAGCACCGCGTCGTTTCGGAACGTGCCGCCCTGGACGACGACTTTGTCGCCCAGACGGTTGAGATTTGAAACGCGAATGACCTTGGTGAACACGTTCTCGATAATCGAACGGCAGAGACCGGCCATGATGTCGCCCGGACCCTTACCGCGCCGCTGCTCGGAAACGACGCTGCTGTTCATGAACACCGTGCAGCGGCTGCCGAGAACGGCGGGGGCTTTGGACGAAAATGCCTCGGTCGCGATATCCTCAACGGCTATTCCGAGGTTTTTGGCAAAACCCTCGAGGAACGAGCCGCAGCCCGCAGAGCACGCCTCGTTGACGACGATATCGGTCAGCACGCCGTGGTTGAGCCAGATGGCCTTCATATCCTGTCCGCCGATGTCGAGCACGAAGGTCGCATCGGGAACGCATGCGCACGCGGCGCGGGCGTGCGCGACCGTCTCGACCGTATGGTAGTCGGCGTGGAACGCGCGCGCGAAAAGCTCCTCGCCGTATCCCGTGGTGCCCACGGCATCGATCGCAAGCGTGACTCCCGCTGTCTCCCAGCGGTTCTTCAAGCTGACAAGACCCTGTTGGGCGACGTCGAGCGGTCTGCCGTTATTAGACGCGTAGAACGAATCGACAAGCTCACCCGCCTCATCGACCAGGGCGAACTTGGTCGTCGTGCTCCCCGAATCGATACCGAGCGCCACACGCACCGTCTCTCCGGGCGCATACGCATCCGGACCCTTTGCCGGCGTCTCTTTGCCATGGCGTGCCGTAAAATCCGCCTGCTCGGCAGGTGTGGCAAAAAAGGGCTGGGCAAGACGTCCCTCCCCGCTTGCGGGCGCGACCGTCTCGAGCTTATCCAGCCGGACAAAAGCGTCGGGAAGGTCGATCGGTTGGGACGATGCGAACATGTCGGTCAGCGACAGGGCGGCACCGCGCGTGACCATGATCTGCGGATCGCGCGGGACGATAACCTGATCGTCCGATAGATTCAGTTGCTCCCGGAACACGCGGACCAGCGTGGGGTTGTAGGCGAGCGTACCGCCCTCGAAGATTACCGGCGGCTCGATGTCGATACCCTGGGCCAGACCGCCAATCGTTTGGCGGGCGACCGCGTGAAGCGCCGAAAGCGCCAGGTCGGTGGTAGGAATGCCCTCGTTGAGCAGCGGCTGGATATCGGTCTTTGCGTACACGCCGCAGCGGCCCGAGACCTCGTGGACGGTCGTTCCCCGGCTTGCGAGCTGCTCGAACTCGCCCGATTCGGTGCCGACCCCCATGAGCTTTGCCATCTCGTCGATAAATGCACCGGTACCGCCTGCGCACGAGCCGTTCATGCGCATGTCGGCAACCTCGATGTCTCCCTTATCGTTGGTGCGGAAGAAGATCATCTTGGCGTCTTGGCCGCCCAGCTCGATGGCGCAGCGCGTCTGCGGATAGAACCTGCTGATCGCGAGCGCGTTGGCGACCACCTCCTGAACGTACGAGGCGCCCAGCGCGGTCGCGATATCGCGCGCACCCGAGCCGGTCACCGCAACGCGCAGCGACTCATGGGGAAAGCGCTCGGCGAGCTCGCCGAGCATGGCGCGCACGCTCGCTGTCTGACACGCCCCGTGGCGGCGATATCCCCACCACGCCTCGGTCATATCCTCGTGCATCGCGTAAACTTTGGTCGTCGTCGACCCTACGTCCAGTCCTACTAGCAACGCCATAATGCTCCGTCTCTCGCATTTTTCCTGCTAGAGATTTACCACTCTACGTAATACAACAGACTGTTGTATTTAAACTCCGTATAAAAAGCGGCTGCCGAAACGCTTCAGCAGCCGCCGAATGCACCAACAGATTGTTCTGCGCGCTAGCACGTCGGGCAACGGAGCAGCACGGGCCCTCCGGTCATGCGCACCGCTCACGCCCGCGATGTCGCCGAGAGAGCTATCCACGCTTAGGGCTCCAACCAAGCAAGTCGCCCGCGCTCAGCAGATCCCTAAGCGAGCTACTCGCACTCAGGAGCCATAGCCTGCTCCAAGAGCTCGGCATGCTCCTCCTCGAAAACCGTCCCCACAGGGAAGGCGCGGCGGAAGACAAAGCGAGCAACCGGACCAGCCACCAGCAGGTTCCAGGGCAGGGCCATGATAAAGTTGCGCGGAATGTTGACGAGCCGCATCATCGGCAGCGCCTGCAAATTGGCAAGCGGGCCTCCAGGCATATGGAACAGGCCTTCGCATGCGCCGTAGAGCGACATGATGATGACCATGGGAACGACCATGCAGGAGCTGACGGCAAGCGTCATGGCAAGCGGCGAGCTCTTGCCCGGCGTGACCAGGAATTTAAAAGCAAAACCCTTGGCAAGGGGGCTGGCAACAAACCAGTCGCAGCACATGGCGAAAACGTAGGCAACGGGGAAGCCGAGCCACGCGGCGGCAACAACCTCGCCGTTGATGGCCCCATGCTGCAGGACGACGTTGTAGTTGCTCATCCAGAGCACCATGCAAAAGCACATGATAAAGGTGAACAGCAGGCTCTCTCGTTTGTTGATAGGCATAAAGGGCATGGTCCTTTCTGTGTTACGCCGCTACACCACGCAACAAAAACGGGCGGGCAAGATGGAGCTGTTGGGACTTCATCTCGCCCGCCCGTGTTACGCGCGTCTGCGACTACTTATGTGGTGGAACCACCCTAACACGAACGGCGCGCGCTTCGTAAGCGTTGAGTTTGTGGAGATGCAGGGCACCAAAACCCCCGACCCCATAAGTTGCGGTGGAATACGGACTGTTTTGACCCTTTAAGCAACAATTCAGTCCCTATTTCACCGCAACTCATTTGGTGCAAAGTAACCTGTCCCCCTTGCACCAATTAGCTGGTGTGGCGCCAGCGAGGGTCGGTGAGAGTTCTCGCCACGCCCAAGCCAACGGGCAGAAACGCCACGATGAGCACTGCGCGCACAAACCAGCCGAGCATGTTGACCGTGTCGAAGGTGCACATGTAATACATAGAGCGATAGAGATACAGACCGGGCACCATAATGACAATCGAAGGCACCGTGAGGGCGATGCGCGGGTAGGTGAGCTTGACTTCGGCCAAGCTTGCCAGCAGACCCGATACCAGCGCGCCGATAAACGCTGCTGCCTCGGGAGGCATTCCCGTGCTGAGGCCCAGGAAGGGAATCATCGTCGGCGCATCGACAAGGGTCAGACGCAGGGTATTGGACACGGCGCCGATCAACCCAGCTGCCGCGGCCATCTTTACCGGGCTGTTGAACATCACCGAGAAGCCGAATACGCCAACGAAGCTCATCACCACGCGTAGGAGCGTAAGGGCAAGCGGCGAAAGGCCCAGTGGGGCAAAGTCGTCCGGCGCCAGGCCAACACACTCGGCAACCATCCAACCTACGAGCGTCGCCATCACAATAATCGATACGGCATATGAAAGGCGCTCGATACCGCTTCGCATGTCGAGCTTGGCGATGTCGAGGCCTGCCGTAATGAGCGGAAAGCCGGGAATCACAAAGAGCATGGCGCCGATATAGCCTTCTTGGTGCGACATTGCCCCCGGTATGACCTGGCCAAGGCCGAGCAATGCCAGCAGATACGAAACGCAAGCGAGCGCAACGCCGGTCGTCAGCGCGCTGAACTGACCAAGGCCTTGCTTGAGAATATGGGAGCGGGCAAAGTTGCCGACACCCGCGCCCACAAACGCGCAGGCCATCTCGATAGGGCCGCCGCCGAGCAAAAAGACGAAGGCGCCGCAAGCACAGGCTGCCGCAAGGCCCTGTTGCCAGGGAGAGTAATCGGGCTTTGAGCTCTCAACGGTCCTGAGCATCTCGTGATACTCGTGTACCGTGAAGCGACGACCATAGGTCTCGATTTCCTTGAGGAAACTCTCCATCATCCAAATGCGATGGGTATTGACTCCCGTTGTGGGCAGGCTGACAACCTCGTTAAAGCAGTGGCCATCTTCGATGCAAGTGCACTCAAACGACAGAAGACTCAGGTCGACGTGAATCGTGACGCCGAGTACGGCAGCAACACGATTCATGGTATCGCGCACGCGCCAGGCACCTGTTCCGCTTGCCAGCATAAGCATGCCGGTGCGGCAGATGATGGATGACTTGTCGGTGAGTGGCGCATCGACGGCAAGCTCATCGCCTGCCGTCACGATCTGGTGCCAATCAGTTTTCATATGGAGTGCACCGGCACGAGCGCCGTGGTGCATAGGGACTCTCGAAAGCAGCGAGTCCAGGCGCGAAGACTGTGGGGGCTCCGTTGATTCGCCCTCGTCCTCGTTGGGCTCTTCATCGACCAGATCAAAGGAATCAAGCGGCGCTGGCTCGCGACGATCGATTAGCTCCTCATCCTCATCATCAAAGTAGTTGAACTGATCGAGCATGTCCTCTTCGATTGCACGCTCGCTCGCGTCGTCCATACAGGCGCTCCTTTCCTACCGACTAACCCCCATCCTAGGCAGCAACGGCTAAAGGAAACATAAAAGAGACGACT
>CAJMRE010000009.1 GCA_905215755.1 uncultured bacterium | reverse complement strand
CGACCACCGAGATCTACACTCTTTCCCTACACGACGCTCTTCCGATCTAACTGCCCCGCGCTGCTGGCGATGTACGGGTGCGGGCCCGTGAGCGCGGCCAAGCTCGCGGTCGCGGCCGGGGACAACCCGGGCAGGCTGCGCTCCGAGGCGTCGTTCGCGGCGATATGCGGGGCCTGCCCAATCCCCGCCTCGAGCGGCAAGACCGTGAGGCACAGGCTCAACAGGGGCGGCGACCGGCAGGCGAACAGCGCTCTGCACGAGATCGCGAGGCAGAGGGTCATGCGCGACCCCGAGACCGCCGAGTACGCCGAGAGGGCCAGGGCGCGGGGGAAGAGCGACAGGGAGGTCATGAGGTGCCTCAAGCGCTACGTGGCCAGGGAGGCGTATCGGGCGCTGATGCGCCCGCACGAGGTCAGGAGGCCCGAGGACGCCTCGGGGCTCGTGGCGGCCAGGCGCGCGGCGAGGGTCAGCCAGGTGAGGGCGGCGTCCATACTGGGCACCAGCGAGAAGTACATCTCGATGCTGGAGAGGGGCCAAAGGGAGCTCAAGCCCATAAGGAGGGCCTACGAGGCATGGGTCGAGGCCGGACTTCCGCTCGATTGGGACAGGCAGGCCTTCGAGGCCGAGCGCAAAATGGATTCTAAAAAACACCTTGCCAAATAGGAGCGCGAGGCCCGCCTTTCCGTTGCTCCGTAGGAGCAGGAAAGGCGGGCCTCATGCGCGAGGACGTTTTCAAAACCAAGCCCGGTCCCGGCCGGACAGCCCACGAACGCTACAGGTTCTTGACACCCATCGCGCGCATGGCGTTCAGGATGGCGATGATCGCCACGCCTACGTCGCCGAACACAGCAAGCCACATGTTGGCAATGCCGAGTGCTGCCAGCACTAGAATCAGCAGCTTAATGCCCAGCGCAAAGATGATGTTCTGCCAAACAATCGACATGGTCTTGCGCGCCACGCGGATCGCGCGGGAGATGTTGGACGGCTTGTCATCCATGAGCACGACGTCCGCCGCCTCAATTGCGGCGTCCGAGCCCATAGCGCCCATGGCGATGCCAACGTCTGCGCGGGTAAGCACGGGTGCGTCGTTGATACCGTCGCCGACAAAAGCGAGCTTGCCCTTGTCGCTTTCGCCCGCGAGCAACGCCTCAACACGCTCGACCTTATCGCCCGGCAGCAGCTGCGCGTGGAACTCGTCGAGGCCGAGCTGCTTGGCCACAGACGCTGCAACGTCCTCGCGGTCGCCCGTGAGCATAACGGTGCGCTTGATGCCGGCGGCGTGCAGGTCACGGACCGTCTGCTCGGCATCGGCCTTAACGGTGTCTGCAATCACGATGTGGCCGGCGTACACGCCGTCAACGAGCACATGGAGGATCGTGCCGACAACATCACAGTCCGGTGCTTCAACGCCGGCCGCGGCGAGCATCTTGGCGTTGCCGACGACGACATGCTTGCCGTCGATGGTCGCCGTCACGCCGTGGCCCGCGTCATTAGTGGAATCCGTTACGCGCGTGGGGTCAAGCTCGCCCTGGTAGGCGACACGCACGGACTGCGCGATGGGGTGATCGGAGAACGACTCCGCAAGGGCTGCGACCTCGAGCAACGACTGCTCGGTATAGCCAGCCTCGGGGTGCACCGCGACCACCGAGAACGTGCCGTTGGTGAGCGTGCCGGTCTTGTCAAAGACGACGGTGTCCACATCGGCGAGCGTCTCGAGGTAGTTAGAACCCTTGATGAGGACGCCCAGCTTGGATGCGCCGCCAATGCCGCCAAAGAAGCTGAGCGGGACGCTAATCACGAGCGCGCACGGGCAGCTGACGACCAGGAAGGTCAGGCCGCGCAGGATCCAGTCGGACCAGGCGCCGGTGACCAAGCCGCCGCCGAGCGCGAGTACCGCGGCAGCGCCGGTGACGGCGGGCGTGTAGACGCGGGCGAAGCGCGTGATAAAGTTCTCGGTGCGCGCCTTCTTTTCGCTGGCATTTTCCACGAGCTCCAGGACGCGTGCGACGGTGGACTCGCCAAAGGGCTTGGTGGTGCGCACGTGGATGAGGCCCGTCATGTTGATGCAGCCGCTGATGATGTCGTCGCCGGACTTGGCGGGGCGGGGGATTGACTCGCCCGTGAGAGCGGCGGTGTCGAGCTGGGTTTCGCCCTCGACGATGACGCCGTCGATAGGCACGCGCTCACCGGGCTTGACCACGATCACGGTGCCGACGGCGATGTCATCGGGGAAGACCTGCTCGAGTGTGCCGTCGGGCTGCTCGACGTTAGCGTAGTCGGGCGCGATGTCCATCATGGCACTGATCGACTTGCGGCTCTTGCCCACGGCGTACGCCTGAAACAGCTCGCCGACCTGGTAGAACAGCATGACGGCGGCGCCTTCGGCCATGTGCGGGTCGGTATCGGGGAAGAGCACCATGGCAAACGCGCCGATGGTCGCGACGGCCATGAGGAAGCTCTCGTCGAAGGCCTTGCCGCGGCGGATGTTATTGAATGCCTTTTGCAGTACGTCGTAGCCGGCAATCAAAAACGGCACGAGGAACAGCACAAAGCTGGCGTAGATGTCGCCCGGGGTGCCGAATGCGGCAGTGAGGGTGCCGAGCTCATCGAGGGCGTACACCACGGCAAAAATGCCCAGCGCTACCAGGATGCGGTTGCGCTTATGCTCGAGTGATTCTTTTTTCTTGCGCTTCTTCTTTTTCTTTTTGGGGTCGGCGGTGGCCATGACTCGTATCCTCCCATTTGAATGAATGAACACTCGCTCATATAATTTCGCGAGCAAAGGCCGCGGCAAGCGCGGCCTTGCAGGTTGGCGTAAACCTGGGCTAGAGAATGATCTCGCAGTCCGGCTCGGCGTCGGCCGTAAACTCAACAACGCGGTTGAGCACCTCGTCGAACTCAGCATCATCGGCCTCGAGCGTCAGCTTCTGGGTCATAAAGTTGACGGACACGGATTTGACGCCCTCGAGCTTGGCCAGCTCGTCCTGAAGCTCGCGCGCACAGTTGGCGCAGTCGATCTCATCGAGCTTAAACTGCTTTTTCATGGTGGGTTCCTTTCCCTGTATTTGCGGCTTGGGTGCAGGCCGCGCTGGTACCGTGGTTGGCTGCTATTCGCAGATGTGGCTCATGCCCTGGTTGAGCATGGTGTAGACGTGGTCGTCGGCGAGCGAGTAGAGGATATTGCGCCCGTCGCGCCGGAATTTAACCAGGTGCGACTGCTTGAGTGTGCGCAGCTGGTGCGACACCGCGGACTGCGAGGTTTCGGTCGCTTCGGCGATGTCTGCCACGCAGAGCTCGCGGCCCATGAGGGCATAGAGGATCTTGATGCGCGTGGTGTCGCTGAAGACCTTGAACAGGTCGGCGAGGTCGTAGAGAAGCTCCTCGTCGGGAAGGTCCTCGGGCGAGCAGGTGGTCGGGATCGCGGGTTCGGTGGCCTCGATGTCGAGTTTCGTTTCATCAACGCGGATGCTCATTGCAATATCCTTTCATATGAACATGCGCTCATATAATTTACTTTCGATTATATGAGTGCATGTTCATATGTCAATGACGTTCAGGTAATTCGTTGTACAAAATGATGGGGAATAGGTGACGAGATCCCGGACTGAGCGTTTTTTGATAGTCGATGCCAAGGTGGGTACCCTCGTGCCGTGCAAAAAATGGAGTATTCTGCAACTATAGGGGGTCCGCTAATTTATTGCAGGTCATATAATGCAGTTCAAGAGTTATCTTAGGGTGTTAATCCGATGAGTTCTTCCTCAAATGTTGCCTAACGCTCTCACGCAAGAGTGATTTCGCTTCACATTTGGATCCACTCGAGGGTGATAGACACCCGACCTTGCTGAATACTCGCAATTTTGCACATCGTTAGGGTACCCACCTTGTTAGCCGGCCTAGTTTCCGGCACCGAAGACCTTGCCCTCGGGCGTGAGACTGCTTGTTTGGGCAAATGATGGGCTGTCGGATTCGACAGTCTGCATGTCATCGATTGCTGCAACTTCATTAATTGTCGGGTCATCCAGCGTGATGCCTTCGAGTGTTGCTTTTTCGAGGTCGATTCGTTGACGCTCTTCGGAATCCTGGCGAAGCTGCTTCTGAATTCGCTTTTTCTCTTCTATAAACCTTCTGAGCACAAACTGTCTCAGGTCCTCTTGCATGATTTGAAAGTCTTTTGGCAGACGCGAGGGGCGTACGCCCTCTTTCCGCTGGATTGCTTCCATGACCCTAACAAAAGAGCTGGCATGCATAAAGGAATAACGGCTGACGGTGATGATTCCGTATCCCATGGACGCAAGCGCATTCTTGCGCTCCTCATCGATGGCGCGGTCTTCTTCCGCGTCATGATAAAAACCGTTGTATTCAATGTCTGTGCGAGATTTCTTTAGATATGCATCCATAAAGAACTTTTTGCGTCTCGTGAGATTCTTTGCGGCAGCGGTGACCTGCACCTCGTAATCGGTCTCAATTCCCTTAATACCAAGTCCTCCTTCGCTTTTAGGCAGCGTTAGCATCATGACAAAGGCCGTTTCCATAGGAGACCGGCATCCGTCGCGCACACATTGGATCGCCTTTCGGGCAAGAGCCAGACCGTCGCATCTGGTAATGGAATTAAAGAACTGTTTTAGCCTCTCGGTCGAGGTGAGCGCGAAACGCTCGGTATAGGAGGTGGAAGAGTCGGTTCCAAGGGAATAAGCGCCGCACAGTTCAAAGTAGTACTCCACTAGTTCGCGAAAAGAAAGATAGGTGGCGGCCTGAAGTGCGCAAAGCTCAACGCCAACAATGAAGATGCCATCTTTGAGCTCTATAAAGCGTGAGTTCGAGAATCGTTTTGAAGAAACGTGGCATTGACAGTTCATTGCATAGCGCGCATTCCTGCGATCAAACACCATCACCTCGAGGGAATCATTTGCGTCGAGGGAAACATCATGTTTGGTGAGCCATTCTGCGGCTGCGTCAAGGAGCGTTCCGGTGGGACATGATCCGTAAATCGCGGCAGGGTTACAGGACTCGATGCCTTTCGCAGACACCGAATGTGCGGCCTGGTAGACCGCTTTTGCAGTGGTATGTGACAATACGATACTCATGGTATATATCGTGTCAGCTAATGCCGTGTTGATGGCGCTGAGTGAAAAAGTCGTTTTAGAGGTCTAACCAAATGCTGTCCAAAAACTTGACGCAATTATGAGTTGGTATGCCCTAAATAGATCGCGTCGAAAATGTTGGTGTAAGGGTGACACCCTAGCGCCCGTTTAACGAAAAACGGCCTTCGTCCTAGAATCTGAAATCACCACAACAACAGGTTCTAGGAAAGGACGAAGACCGCTATGGGAATCTTATCAGACCCGACGCCGGACATGCTCGCCATGCCCCGTTTCGACGACGGCGCCATCGACATGCAGGAGCTGCTCCGCAGACTAGCCGAGCAGGTCGTGAACGCCGTGATGGACGCCGAGGCCGACCAGCTGTGCGGCGGCGGGGCGAACAGCCGAAACGGCTACCGCGAGAGGTCGCTCGCCACCTGCGTCGGCACGCTGACGCTGCGCATCCCCAAGCTGCGCTCCGGCAGCTTCTTCCCTGAGGACGTGCTCGAGCGCTACCAGCGCGTCGACCGCGCGCTCGTGGCCGCCGTGGCCGAGATGTACGCCACGGGCACGAGCACCCGCAAGGTGCAGAGGGTGGCCGAGAAGATGGGCGTCTCCAGGCTCTCGAAGGACCAGGTGAGCGCCATCGCCTCGAGCTTGGACGCAGATATCGAGGACCTATGCGGAAGGCCGCTCGGCGGCTCGCCGGTGCCCTACGTCTGGCTCGACGCGACCTACGTCAAGTGCCGCCGCGAGGGGCGCGTCGCCTCCACCGCCGTGGTCACCGCCATCGGCTGCGATGCGGGCGGCTGGAGGCGCGTCCTGGGCGTCGACGTGGTCGACACCGAGTCCTACGACTCGTGGCTCGCCTTCCTGCGGGCTATCCGCTCGCGCGGGGCGGCGGGCGTGCGGCTCGTCGTCTCGGACGCCCACCCGGGGCTCGTCCGGGCGCTCGGCGAGGTCTTCCAGGGCGCCGCGTGGCAGCGCTGCGCGGTCCACCTCATGCGCGACTGCATGCGCGAGGCCGGCTCCTGGCAGCTCAGGCGCCGCGTGGGCAGGATCGTGTCGCAGGTGTTCCGCGGGCGCGACGCCGCCACCGTGACGGCCATGTACCACGCGGCGTGCGACATGCTGGAGGGGTGCTGCCCCAGGGCGGCGGCGGTGCTGGAGGAGGCCGAGCCCGACGCGCTGGCCTACCTCGACTTCCCGCCGACCCACTGGAAGCGCCTGCGCACCAACAACGTGCAGGAGAGGACCAACCGGGAGATAAAGCGCAGGTCGCGCGTCGTGCAGGCGTTCCCCTCCACGGGCTCGCTGGTGCGGCTCGCGGGCGCGGTCATGTGCGAGCAGGACGAGATATGGCAGGAGTCCAGGTACTTCTCGGAGGTGAGGATGAACGAGCTCTACGATGACGGTCGCACTCGGGGAATCGACGGTCCCGTCGAGTGGGCGCGGCTTGAGGCGGAGGCCAGGAAGATGCTCGAGTCCGGCCTCGAGCTTGCGGACAGGGTCGAGGCGGCATAGGATATCAACCGTATTCCAGATTCCAGGACGCCGGGCCGACTCACTTCGGATCGGGCGCTACACCAACTTTCTCGACATTACCCCTAAATAAAAGTTTTCGCAGCTTAGCTATAGCATATAACTACTCAACTGCCGCACATTTGATAGTGATGCATCACCATCCGATAACGAATTACGTGTCGGGAATTGGCCGAAATCGTTCAAAATGAGGGTTCAGAATTTGTGATGGCAGATTTATTTGTGGAACGTAGGGCGGCCTCGCTGCGGGGGGTTCCCGCTGCGAGGCCGCTCGTGATCTACGCCGTGTTTGTCGTAGACGTTTCTACTTGGCAAATAGGTTCTTGAGGTTGAACTCGGCTTGGACGGTGCGGAGCATGAGGTCGGTGTCGTCCAGGCCCAGATGCTGCTCGTTGGCGTCGGCGGCGAGGGTTCCACGGCGGCGCGCCCAGTTCTCGAGCGCGGCGGGGGCGGATTCGCGGGGGAGCGAGCGGACGTCGGCATCCAGGCTGCGGCAGATCTGGCGCGAGTCGATGACGATAATCTTGCCGGCACGACGCGCCTCGGCGTAACCGTCCAGGTGAATCTTGAACCAGCTGTCCTCGAACGCGGCGTTATGCGCCATGTACGGGTACTTCTTCATAAGCTTGAGCAGCTGCTTCTGCAGTCCCTTGTTCTCACGGAAGGGCGTTTTGCCGTCGATGTCGTCCCAAGTGATGTGGTGGATATTCGACAGCGGCACGTCCTCGCCGCGATAGATGTCGGGCAGGCCGCAGTAGTGTGCTTCGGCGTCATGCGGCACGGCGTCGCTGGTGAGCTCCATGATTTCCCAGCCCACGTTGATGATGTAGCCGCGCTCGGGCGCGCGACCGGTGGTTTCGATGTCGATGCCCAGCACCGTGCCTTGGATGGGCTTGCGAGCGTAGGCGACGCCGAGCGCGTCGCGGTCGCCGCGGATCTCGCGCATGACGGACGCGGCAGTGCGCTTTTGCATCTTGCCGATGGCGGCGCAGGTGTCGGCATCGGACAGGCCGCGCGAAAGCGTCGCGGGCGTCACGTTGCGCAGGCGTGCCTCGCCAATCTGGTCGCACAGGTCGCGGTTGCGGTCGGCCAGGTCGCGCACGGTGGCAAAGTCGAAGCCGGGGTCGCCCTCGGCGGTAAAGTACTCGGTCTCGAGCACCTTGAGGGCCTCTTCGCCCTTCTGGCGCTCGGACTCCATGGCGCCGTGATCGCCATAGATAAACATGGGGATAAACGGCTGACGCTCGTATTCGAGTGCTTGTGAAACGTTCATAGACTGCTCCTTGGACGGGCCGCGTCGCGCGGCTCGGTGGCATTGAGTTATGGCGAGATGATAGTTTACCATGGGCAACTATTGGCATCGCGCCTAGGACAACTACAATACCCTAGTTGACCGCTAGGACTTTTACAATGCTGCCGAAAGACACGAAAGGTTCCATCCGTCATGGATTTGCTGATTGATATTCTGCTCGACGCCGGCAAGGACACGCTCTCGCTGGTGCCGTTTTTGTTGGTGACGTATCTTGCTCTCGAGACACTTGAGCACGTTGCGGGCGACCGCGTCAACGGCGCTATCAAGCGCGCCGGCGCTGCGGGTCCCGTGGCTGGCTCGCTGCTGGGCATTGTGCCGCAGTGCGGATTTTCGGCCATGGCAGCAACGCTGTACGCCGGCCGTGTCGTGACGCTGGGCACGCTGGTCGCCGTGTTCCTCTCGACCTCCGATGAGATGCTGCCGCTGTTGCTCGCCGAGCAGGTGCCCGTGCAGACCATGGCGATGCTTTTGGCTTCGAAGGCACTGATCGCGCTGGTCACGGGCTTTATCGTGGACGCGGCTATCCGCGGCCTTCGTCGTAATGCCCGCGCGCATGCGGCGATTCGCCGTACCGTGCTGGGGACCGCTGCCAATCCGGCTCATGTGAACTGCGCGCACGACGACCATACCGGGGGCGACATCATTGATGAAGTGGCCGAGGCGGGCGTGAGCGCCGACCACATCCACGAGTTGTGCGAGCGCGACCATTGCGGTTGCGATGATGATGAAGATGAACACGAGCGCGACCACGGACACAGCCATGACCACGGTCACGCAAGCGAGCATGAGCACCACCACGGCCATGGGCACGACCACGGTCACTCCCACGAAGGTGCGCCCGTCCTGTCGATTATCCGCAGCGCGATCTCGCACACCGTGCAGGTTTCGGTTTTTATTTTCCTGGTGACGCTGATTCTAGTTGCCGTGCTCGAGACCTTCGGAGAGTCCGCGATCGAGCAGTTCCTGCGTGGCAACGAGACGCTCGCCGTCTTGGGCTCGGCACTCGTCGGCCTGATCCCCAACTGCTCGGCCAGCGTGGTCATTACGCAGCTGTACCTGGAGGGCGCGCTACAGCTGGCGCCGATGCTCGCCGGCACGCTCATTTCCGCCGGCGTGGGCTATCTTGTCCTGTTCCGCACCAACCGCAGCGCTCGTGAAAACGCCGTGTTCCTGGTCATGATGTACGTCATCGGCGCCGGCTGGGGCCTTATCCTATCCGCCTTCGGCCTCTAAGTAGGCTTAAAAAATGGGCTTCAAATAGCCATGCTCGGCGCCTGCGCAATGCGGCGACGCATGGCATTTTGAAGCCCGTTTTTTGTTGAGCCATGGATTCCGAGCGCTCACACCGCTCAAAACAAAAAGGTAGATTTCCGGGCATGTCCCGAAAATCTACCTTGGTTAGCGCAGCAGCTCGGTGAGGTTGCGCTTAAAGCGGGCCCGGTCTTCGCTGGTAAATGCCGCCGGACCGCGAGTGCGACCGCCGGCGCGGCGCACCTTCTTTTCCTCGTGGCGAATAAACAGTTGCATGTCGATGGTCGCCTTATCGTAGACGCGCCCGCGTACGCCGATGGCGGCGGCATCGCGCCCGAGCACCATGCTCGCCAAGCCAATGTCCTGCGTCACGACTACGTCGCCCGCCTGCAGGCGTTCGACAATGGCAAAGTCGGCGCTGTCGGCGCCCACGCTCACATCGAGCGTCGTGACCCAAAATCCGCGTCGCGCATGCTCGACGTCGCGCGGATCGTCGCGGCGAATGTGGCGTTCCAGGTTCTGTGTGCTGTTGCCGGCGATAACGACGGCGACGCCCGCCCGCCGCGCGCAGTCAATCGACTCGCGCGTGACCGGGCAGGCGTCTGCATCAATAAAGAGCGTTCGCGGCATCTAGTGCACCAGTTTGCCAAATTGAATAGCGCGAACAATCAGCGTTACGCCAAACACCAGCAGTGCGGCGCCGCTAAAGATGACGAGCATCTTGGCCGACCACAGCGGATAGATAAACACGAACATGCCGGCGATGATGGAGAGCGCGCCGCTCAGGATGGCGAGGGCACGGTTGGACGAAAGCTCGGACTCCAGAATGGACATGACACCTTCGACGATCCAGCCAAAGCCGGCCACGATAACCACCATCGTGGTGAGCGTCGCGGTCGAGAAGGCCTGGTTGCGCAGGATTATGACGCCGCCCAAGATAATGAGTAGGTTGGAGATGATGCTCGTCACGCGCCAGCCGGTGGGCAGCAGTGGCTCGAAAACAGCGGTAAACAGCCTGATCGCGGCCGTGATCACAAAGTAGAAGCCCAAGACGGTCGTTAGGAAGACGAGGGACTTGGCGGGCGCAAACAGCAGTGCGATGCCGGCGACGAGCGCCAAGACGCCCGTGATGGCGTAAATCCAGCGTACGGCCTTGACGGCCTTGCCTGCCATGCTTTTCTCGTCAAATCCAAACTGGCTCGATTTTTGGTCATCATTCTTAAAGATGCCCATAATGTCTCCTTTCCGTGCGGCGTAAGCCTTGATCGTTACGACCAGTATCGCCTAAAGGCGCTGACGTATGGGTCGGGGAGGGTGAAACGTAACCCAAAGGCCCCGAATTGTTTCCGTTGTTCCCCACGTCGCGATTTTCTATTCAACAGGTGTAGAACATTGCAGCCCTGTTCGTATTTGCCTACGTTTTAGGTTAGATTTTTCTAAGGACAATTGGCTTGTATTGGGGGTCCCTATGAACGAAGCAGTTCCTGAGGCACCGTCGAGTGTCGAATCGATGGCAAAGCAAGGTTGCGAAAAGCTCGGTCTGGAAGCGTTTGATGCGCTGGTCCGTCGTGCCCGTACGTGCCGCCGCTTTGACGAGTCCATGCGCGTGCCGCGCGAGTTTTTGCTCGAGCTGGCGGAACTGGCGCACCTGGCTCCGTGTGGTGCCAATGCTCAGCGTCTTCGTTTTCATGTGGTGAGCGGTGCCGAGGATTGCGCGCGTGTATTTGACGAGCTCGCATGGGCCGGCGCACTTAAGGATTGGCCGGGTCCTGCCGAGGGCGAGCGCCCGACCGGCTACATCGCGATTCTGGCCGAGCGCGCCGTTCCGGGCAAGCCCGCCGCTCCCATTACCGATGTCGACACAGGCATTGCCGCGCAGACGATGATGCTCGCCGCCCGCAGCGCCACGCCCGAGGTGGCAGCCTGCATGTTCAAGGCCTTTACGCCCCATGCGATCGATGCCATGGGGCTCGATAACGACAAGTATGAGCTCAAGCTGATCATGGCCTTTGGCGTTCCGGCCGAGACACAGGTGATCGATGCGATCGATTCCAACCCCGACGGCTCCATCAATTATTGGCGCGACGAGGCGCGGGTGCACCACGTACCCAAGCGTCCGCTTGCCGACGTGCTGCTGTAGTTGTGCGTCGTTGCGGTGCAATCCGGCGGCAAAATCACCACAAAGGCTCCTGTCCCCTTTGTGGTGGTACGAGGGGAGGGTGTGTGGCAGATCTGTATTTGGTGCGGCATGGGCAGACTGAGCTCAATGTGCAGAGCATTTTGCAGGGCTGGCACGATTCGCCGCTTACGGCGCGCGGGCGCGAGCAGGCGCTGACGGCGCGTACGGCGTTTGCGGCGCGTGGCGTGGCCTTTGATCATGTGCATTCCTCGCCGTTGGGCCGGGCGCGGCATACGGCCGAGCTTATCGTTGGCGAGGGCCGTTCCATTGAGCTGGTCGATGACCTGCGTGAGTGGCATTTTGGCTCGCTGGAGGGCACATCAAATCGCGATATGCCGCCGCAGCCCTGGGGTGATTATCCGGTCGCGTTTGGCGGCGAGTCGGAAGTGCAGCTCCAGTCGCGTATGGTCGCGGTGCTGTCACGCATCATGGCCAGGCCGCAGCACGACTGCGTGCTGGCGGTTTCCCACGGCTCAGCCTGCCAGGAGTTTCTTGAGTATGTGACTGGCAGGGGAGAGCTACCCGACAACGGAGCCGTGCTTCATTTTGGCTATTGCGACGGGGCGTTTTCGCTCCTTGATTGGTAACGAACGAAAGGACCCCTATGAATAAAGATCTGTATCTGGTCCGTCATGGACAGACGATATTCAACCTTAAGCGTATCATTCAGGGGTGGAGTGACTCGCCGCTTACGCAGTTGGGTTGCGACCAGGCGGCGCGCGCCGGCATGTTTTTACGTGCGCGCGGCATTGAGCCCGATCATGCCTACACCTCCACGCTTCATCGCACCGAGCAGACTATCGCCAACTTGTGGCCGGGCTTGGCGTACGAGCGCCTGGACGGCCTGCGTGAGTGGTTCTTTGGCGACTTTGAGGCCGAGCGCGTGATGCTCATGCCCGAGCGCCCGTGGCGCGACTTCTATCGCCAGTTTGGCGGCGAGGGCCAGATGCAGGTGCGCGAGCGCGTGGTGGCGACGTTGACCGATCTTATGCGTCGCCCGGACCACGAGTGCGTGCTCGCGGTGAGCCACGGATCGGCCATCAAGGAGTTCATGGACCACGTGAAGGGTGTGGCGGCTGATGAGCGCGATCGCGTGCCGGGCAACTGCTCGGTGCTGCATTTCGTGTTTGACGACGAGGCCGGTACGTTTGAGCTGGTCGAAGTCTTTACGCAGGAAGATTATGCGCGCGAGCTGGGGCTTGAACCGCTCGTGGCTACTGCGGGTCCGCAGCGCGGATAACGCGAGCGCGGCGGCACGGGTCGCCGGCATAACTTCTCGACGCGAAAGGGGCGGAGATGCATGTACCTGCTGCATCTCCGCCCCCTGTTTGTTGAGCTGCCGATTATTGTGCTGGGCGGTCTGGTCTTGCTAGAACCGCGCGACCTGGTGCGTGAGCAGACCTGTCGGGACCTGCGGCGCGCCGCCGCTGACCTGCGCGGCGGGGAAGAGCACAGCTACGGTAAAGTTGAACGGCTCTTTGCCCGTGTAGGTGCCGGCGGCACGGGCATCGTCGGCCAGGAGCTGTGATGCCCCGGTCAGAGCGGCGGCGTAGGCGGGGTCGTCGGCCAGTGCCGGCTCCGGTGCTTGGTCGAGCATAGCGCGGATGGCCCCGACGGCGTCCTCGCGCTTGACCTCCCACACGCGGTGCGTAATGCCCGCGGGGTCGGTGACGGCGTAGAGCGACGCACCCTCTTTGGCGGCGCCCAGGATGATATCCATGACGGGCGACGCCTCGTAGGCGAGCGACACGGGGCGCGGCTGCACCTTGAGCTCGGCGATCGCGCGCGCGGCGGCGGCCACGTCGGCGCTGGCATCGCCCTTGCCGCCCGCAAGTACACTCGTCGGGCAGATCGCCACGACACCCGTCACACGTCCCGGCTCGCCCGAGCATTCGTACACGTAATACGCCGCACCCGGGTCCTTGAGCATCAGGCCATCGGCAAGGGCTCCGCGCAGAGCATCGTTGCCGCTCAGGATGCTGCCCATTGCAGGCAGCGCCTCGAGCACGCGGTCCTGAGCCGGGCGGATGCAGGGAAACGGAAGTGCTTTCATGGGCGGTCCTAACGCACGAGTCGGTTTGTTCGCGGCTTATTATGCCCCAACTTGGCCGCTCGCGTCCCAGAGCACGTTATCGGCGAGCGCGATTAGCACCTGCTGGCAGCGAACGATATCGGCGTGGGGCACATATTCGTTAGGCTTGTGCGCGAGCGCGAGCGACCCGGGACCGTAGCTCATGCAATTGCGGTTACCTGTCTTGCCGGCAATGACGGCGGTGTCGGTGTAGCCGGTAAAGAAGCCGACGGTCGTGTCCGCGTCCGTCACGTCATCGGCGGCACGCTTGAGCGCTGCTAGAAGGGGAGAGGCCGGATCGCGCTCGATGGCGGGGCGGTCGCCCGTCACGGTGTAGCTGCCATGGCAACCGGGAACGGCGGCTTCGGCGACGGCGATGGCCTGCTCTACCATGCGCGTCGCGGCGGCCGTATCGGTCGGCGGGGTCAGGCGCATGTCGACCCAGACTTTGGCGCGGTCGGGTACGACGTAGGGGCGATATCCGCCCTCGATTTGGCCAAACGTGATGGTCGAAGGCCCCAGCTCATCGTGCGCGGGCAGCGCCATAAACGCGCGACGGAGCGAACACACGACCTCGGCCATGGCGGCGACGGCATCCGCGCCCTTCCAGGGCTGGCTCGCATGCGCCGTCACGCCAGTCATTTCAATTTCGAACCACGTGCGCCCCTTGTGCGCCACCTGGATCTGTCCGTCGGTGGGTTCGGTGTCCAGCACCCATTCACGCGAGCCGACCCAGCCAGCATCGATCGCGGCCTCTGAGCCGCGCATAAAATCTTCCTCGTCGACCGAGCAGATGAGCGAAAAGCCGCGTCGGGGCAGCTCGCCCTCTGCTGCTACGCGCTCGAGTGCATGGACAAGTGCGGCAATGGCGCAGGCCAGGCCACCCTTCATATCGCAGGCACCGCGGCCGTAGAGTTTGCCGTCGCGCACGACCGCCCCGAGCGGCGTAATGTCCGCATCCCAGCCGTCGCCCAGCGTAACGGTATCCATATGGCAGATATAGACGAGTCGCGGCTCGTCGCTTTGGCCCGGCACGGTGACCATTAGATTGCGGCGTCCGGGGAGTACTTCGTGCTCTGCAATCTGCACGGCATCGAGTACCGGATGGCTCAGCTGCGCCAACCGTTCCTCAACCAACGCTTTGATATAGCGTTCAATCTCGTCCTCATACGCACCTGGGTCGGAACTGTCGATCCGCACGAGCCCTTGCGTAAGCCGCCAAGCAAAATCTGTATCAACCATAGGCACCTCACAGATAGTTAGGTCAACATACAGATTGTATGTCAAGAAGCGGCTCGGTGTATTTAATGGAGTGCTCACAAAAACGGGGGCGCCTCTCGTGCGAAAGGCGTCCCCGCGGGCATTCAATGTCAGTGACGGGCAGGCCACATGGGGAACTGCCCGTCAGATCAGCCGGCGCTATTTGATTACGCGCACGCGATACATCGACGGAATCTGCTTGAGCGCCTCGATGGTGCTGCTGTCCAGGTGCTCGTCGGTGTCGAACATGGTGTAGGCGTTCTCGCCAGCGGACTCGTTGGTCATGCGCTGCACGTTGGCGTTGTCCTTGGCCAGGATGGCCGTGATCTGGCCGATCATGTTGGGCACGTTGGCGTGCAGGCAGGCGATGCGGCTCGCGGCGCGCGCCTTGCCCATGCTGCAGGCGGGGTAGTTGACGCTGTGCGCGATGTTGCCGTTCTCCAGGTAATCCTTGAGCTCGCTGATGGCCATGTCGGCGCAGTTGGCCTCGGCCTCGCCGGTGCCGGCGCCCGAGTGCGTGGTGATAAACGTGTTGGGCATCTTGACGGTCTTGGGCGTGGCAAAGTCGCAGCTAAACCAGCTTAGCTTGCCCTCGCGCAGGGCAGCATCGACGGCGTCCTCGTCAATGATGGTTTCGCGCGCGTAGTTGATCAGCACGGCGTCGGGTGCCAGCAGGTTAATCTGCTCGGTGCTGATCATGCCGATGGTGTCTGCCTTGCTGGGCACGTGCACGGTGAGGTAGTCGCAGCCGCGGCAGAGATCCTCGAGCGTGCCCACGCGCTGCACCTCGCGGCTCAGCACCCACGCGTGCTCAACGGAAATGAACGGGTCGTAGCCGTAAACGTCCATGCCCAGATCGACGCAGGCGTTGGCTACCTTGGAGCCCACGTTGCCCAGGCCGATGACGCCGATGCGCTTGCCCTTGAGCTCGCGGCCCACAAAGGCCTTCTTGGCCTTCTCGGCATCGACCTGGATCTCGGGGTCGTCGGCGTTGTCGCGCACCCAGTTCATCGACTGAACTACGCCGCGGCTCGAAAGCACCAGCATGCCCAGGACGAGCTCCTTGACGGCGTTGCTGTTGGCACCGGGGGAGTTAAAGACCACGACGCCCTTCTTGGCGTACTCCTCGACGGGGATGTTGTTGACACCGGCGCCGCAGCGGGCGATGGCGCGGATGCCCTCGGGCAGCTCGTAGCCGTGCAGGTCGGTCGAGCGCATCAGGATCGCGTCGGCCTCCTCGGCGGTGCTTACAAACTCGTAGCCCTCGCCAAACTCGACTTTGCCGTCTTTAGTGATGTCGTCGATGGTCTTAATCTTACGCATGGAAAAACTCCTTAGCAGGTTTGTCTAAAACAAGTGGTTTGAAGTGGCTGGTCGGCCCGCGGGTTGCGGGCTAGTTAGATCGCGGGCTCAAACTATGCTGCGCTTCGAAGTCCTTCATGTACGTGGCCAGCGCCTGCACGTCCTCCATGGTGACGGCGTTGTACACGCTGGCGCGCATGCCGCCCACCAGACGATGGCCCTTGACGTTTTGGATCTGGTGCTCTGCCGCGCCCGCAACAAAGGCGGCGTCGAGCTCGGCGTCGCCGGTGCGGAAGGTGACGTTGGCGATGGAGCGGCTGTCGGCCTGCGTGGTGCCATGGAACAGCTCGCTGTGCTCGAGCAGATCATAGAGTAGGTTGGCCTTGGCCCAGTTGCGCTCGGCCATGGCGGCAAGTCCGCCGGTCTGCTCAACCCAACGGAACACCTTGCCGCATACGTAGATGCCAAAGGTGTTGGGCGTGTTGAGCATGGAGCCCTTGGCGGCCTGGGTCTTAAGGTCCATGTACTGCGGCGCCTGCGCAAAGGCCGGACCGTCGGCGATCAGGTCGTCGCGCACGATGACCACGGTGACGCCCGCGGCGCCGGCGTTTTTCTGAGCGCCGGCGTAAATGAGCCCGTAGCGCTCGACGTCGAGCGGCTGCGACAGAAAGCAGCTCGAGACATCGGCGACCAGCGGCACGTTGCCGCAATCGGGCAGCTCGTGGAACATGGTGCCAAAGATGGTGTTGTTCTGGCAGATGTAGACGTAGTCGAGCCCGTCGCCCGCGGCCTCGGCGGCAATGCACGTGTTGATGTCGGCCATGTCGGGGATGCGGTCGAAGTTGGTGTCCTCGGAGCTCGCGAGCAGCACGGCCTCGCCGTACTTGGCGGCCTCTTTGTACGCCTTGTTGGCAAAGTTGCCGGTCACGACGTAGCCGGCGCGGCCGCGGCGCATGAGGTTCATCGGGATGCCCGCAAACTGTAGCGTGGCGCCGCCCTGCAAAAACAGGACACGGTAGTTGTCGGGGATGCTCAGCAGGCGGCGCAGGGTTGCCTCGGCGTCGTCGATGATCTGCTGGTACATGCTAGATCGATGGCTCATCTCGAGCACGGACATGCCGCAACCGCGGTAGTCCATCATCTCGTCGGCGATCTCGGCGAGCACGCTTGTGGGCAGTGCGGCCGGGCCAGCTGAGAAGTTGTGCACACGTGCCATCTTCTAGTTCCCCTCGTAGTCGTTTGAACGTTCGGGATACTTTAGCACAGTGGAGCGCAAGGCGCGACCGTATCACGGTAAAACTCGACTGCGCCGCTATGATTTACAGGATGGTTACATGGGGGAGGGGTGACCTTACCTGATGGCTCGCATCCGATCCGCCTCGGCCTTCGCCTGCTTCCAAGGACGCACGCGGCCGTTGGTGAGGTCGTCGTAGCCACGAGCGATGGATTGCTGGATGGTTCTATTCATCCCGTGGCGGTTGTCGATTATTAAGCCAGGGATGTTTGGCAAGAATGGATCTGTTCTTTCAACTGGCATACGGAATCCCTCTGTAACGCTGTCCTCTTCAATCGATATCGATGATAACGCGCTGGTATCGCGCAGACATGGGGCAAAACGTAGTGCCACTGGGAGTACTCGGGCTCCCGGACTGCTGATTTACGTTCCTAGCTTCATAATTGGATCATATTTGCTTCGGTTTTGTTGCGCAATAAAAGTGCGCTCGAGTTATGGCCGGCACTCCCATAGGCTGTTCGCCGGATGATAGCGACCGTCTGCAGAAACAGCCCTATTGGGCGTCTTTGTTCTTCGGGCTACATGAGTGCCTCACGGTATGATTAAAAGCACGTTGCGCCAGACCAGTGTTAATAAAAGGTCAAAAATGGTGGCATCAAATGCGATTGTGGCATAGGGGATGCTGATGAGCGAAGCGAACTACTTGGAGAGTCTGGAGAAGGCGCCCATCTCGGAGCTTAGTTTTGACGATGTGCGGCTAAAGCGTTCAATCCAGAATGCTGGTTTTTGCTACTTGCCCGATCTTTTGTCTCTTACCGATAAAGAGATAGACGCTCGTTTCGATAGCAGATATGCCGATTCAATCATTAAGATGCGAAAGAAATACCGTGCGGCCCCGGACGCCTTTGCTGCTTCTATGCTTCAGCCCAAGATGGTCGAGAAACCAGCGAGCGTGAAGGCCCCGCTGAAATGCCGACTTCCTCACGAGCCAAAGGCCGAGGCAACGTCTTCGATTGAGCAATATGAATATGACTTGAGCCGCTTTCCGCTTACGCGCTCCCATGGGCTGTTTTCAGCAAAGCTGGAGGAATTTGAAGAAAGATCTCGGGGTGCCTTCGACGACCTGGAATCTAGGTCTGAAAACGTCATGGTTTATCAGGTATTTGAGGAATTCTCAACAGACCTTGATGAACTCAGCGCAGCTTTTGAAGAGCTCATAAAACGTTATCCAACAAAACCTTGCATTGTTCTGATGCTGATTGATAGGTGTTTGCCTAACGCTTTTATGGTTTATGTTGCCGACAAGGCGCGTAGGGTATTCAATGGCCATAATCTGTGGGGCAACTTCTTTGCCAGTCTTGGCATTCGCGACGGCGGCGTGCAGGGGATAGTAAAGCACATTTTTATTAAACATGTTGAAGAGCGTGGAATGCCTTTGTATGGCCGCGATGAGGAGGTTAATTACTACTTCTACACTACTCTTCTCCACGGAGGCTTATCGGAAGATTCCTGGTCAAACCTGTGGGAAAAATTACTTCCGCTCGCGCGGGAAGTCTCTCAAGGCGGTTTAGGTTTTGGCGGAGAGATGGACGGTCACTCTGTTCTTAGGGAGCTAAAGAACCCTGAGAGTCGGTATGCTCCCGAAAAGGCGGTTCTTAACATTCTTGAGAAAGCTCCCGATTCAACCATTGCTCCATTATTTGAGGCGTCCATGCGTGTGGCGGCGCAAATTGTGGACTCAAATAGGGTCGGAAGCCGCTACACGATGCTGTCTAGTTTCGGTCTGCCTGAAGCCGCAATGCAGGCTCTTCGTGACAATCAAGAACGCGTGCCGTCCTCGACGACCGAAGGAAAGGCCACTGGTTCTTCCCAAGGACGGAGAAATGGCGCCCATCGATTGATCTATCTTCCTATTGCCAGCTTGCAGCTGGATTTATCCGAGGGTGTTGTGACCATGCGCTGGCCGCGTCAACAATTTCCGCTGCGTTTTGCTGGCGACAAGATCGACTATTATGTTGACGGCGAGCTAAAGGCAAGTTCTGAATTCGATATGAGTGTCGGAAAATGCATTTTAAATGCCGTTAGCATTGCCGTTAACCCTCGCGCTCGTTACGACGTGGAATTGAAGCTCATGCATAAAGATGAGCGAGCAGGTGACTATATCGAGCTTAGTTCGTTGAGCCAGTCGTTTAGTAGGAATAAGCCCGGGTGTTTTGAATTTATAAAGGATGGTAAGGGCTTTTACCGTTTGCGCGGCAAGAGCGAGCGGTTAACGAAAAAGCGTCGCATCGCGTATATTGTAAAAGATGGGTACAAAATCGTTCCCGGTCAAGGCATGAAAGCCGTCTCGGAGTATGAGGCTTCTGGTGATTGGGACGATAATCAGATTTATATCTATGACGTTGAACCCGGTTCGTCAGGTTCGGTTGTTAACGTGCTTACGGGCGAGGAGCTTGCCGTTTGGCAAGAACGATATGTCGCAAAGATTGATAAACAACGCATTATCGGAGAGACGAGCGACGGCGTTGACTTGTATGGGTGTATTCCGAACGAGCTTAATACAAACGACGGCCTTCCCTCTGTGAGCATTGAGGCGCTTGATGGCGCGAGTGCCCTAAAAGACTTGGACATTATATGCTGCTGCGATGGCGAGCGGGTGTCGATGCCGCGTTCTGCCATATGGGAAGACGATGCTGATAATTCGGGTTCTGCAAGAATAGTATTCGATCCCTCAAAAACGAGTCTATTCAGTCGGCATATCGAAGAGTGCATCATTGAGGCGAGGCAGAAATCTGCCGCTGGCAAGGTCGTTTTTCGCTACCGATTTACGGTGGTGCCCATACAAGCTTTTAGGCCTCTGTCCATCAGCATTGATCATGGGCGCGCTGTGGCGGAATATGGCTTCCAAGCGTGCCTCCCCATTGATGTCGCGCCCGTTTACGAAGACGACGACGCGAAAGGCGAATGTGGGAGGCTCGATTCTCTCAATGCATGGGAGCACTATGAAGCGAAGGCGCTTCTGAAGGATGATTTCTTGCATGTTCGCATTAGGTCGAGAGAAAGTGGTAAAGAGACCGATGCCAAACTGGCCCTTGCTGCAATAGACGTTGACATGCCAGGCAGACTTGCGAATCTGTCCGAAGAGCGCCCAATCTGTTTGGCAGATGCGTTGGAGTTCGGTCCCAGTGCGGCAAACTTCAAGATTGTCTCCTATGGTTGGAGGTACAACAGAGCCGTGCTAGTGATGCTCGGTTCAAAACCTCTTTTCTTCAAGAACCTCATGCAGCCTGGCGAATACGGATTCAATCTCTTTAGGCATGCAAGCCTCTTTCAACAAGCTGATTATAAGGCGTCCGTCAGTCTTCCCCTGAAGCTGTCTCTGTGCTACGGCGATGACGTGTCAACGGGAGAACTGAAGCAAGCCTGGACCGATGTTCAAATGCTTGACTGTGCCGAAGGGCTCGGCATTAACGGGTGGAAGCTATTGCCAGCCGAATCCCTTGGATATGTTCTTCGGTTTGAAGGCAAGCCCTTATGCGACATCCATTTCAGGTTCTTTAGGATTTCTAAGTATGAGGAAAGTGACGATAAGCCAATTGCTACAGCCTCTGCAGAAAAGGGCTCTACAGAGGTCTTTCTTCCACCCAGCGTGGTAAGGCAGCTGAGCAGCAAGAGGGGGGTTGCCGTCGAAATGTCTCCGAGCGACTTCTTTGGGGACTCCCGGAGAGAATATGCGACAAGAATCAATCTTAACTAGCGGGAGCAAATAATGACGAATGTGAAAGAATTCAATCCCATTGAGACCGCGCGCAAAGTGGAGGACTCTTATCGCGAGTACATCGCTACCACTATTCACTTTGATGACGCGGATTTGCAGAAGCAGCTTGAGACGATTCTTTGCGAGCCGGGATATCTTGCAAAGGGACCGTTTCTTGAGGCGGCGCCTCCGTACCGCAAGGATAAAACTGTGGCCGAACTGGTGGACGAGGGGCTACTTTGCAAGGGCATGATGAGTTTAGGCGGAGGGGAGACGCATAACTTTGACCCCTATCGCCCCTTATATGTGCATCAAGTTAAGGCTATTGAAAAGAGCGTTGCCGAACGTAACTACGCCGTCGTTACGGGTACGGGTTCGGGCAAGACTGAGTGCTTTTTGCTTCCGATTCTGAATGACATCCTCTCAGAATTCGAAAAGAGCGGGCGTTCCGCTGGCGTCCGTGCCATGATTCTTTACCCGATGAACGCCCTTGCAAACGATCAGCTTAAACGATTGCGTCAGTTGCTGAAGGGGACCGATGTCACCTTCGGGCGTTATACCGGCGACACTGAGGAGAAAGAGTCCGTGGCTCTCCGTAAGTGGAAAGACGAAAACCCGGATCAAACTAGACTGCCAAATGAAATCATCTCTCGCGAGAAAATACGTGAGAACCCACCCAACATTTTGCTTACAAACTACTCTATGCTTGAGTATCTCCTTCTACGTCCGGAGGATGCGCCGCTGTTCGAAGGGGCATTTGGTGCAAACTGGCGGCATATCGCCATCGATGAGGCGCACGTTTATTCAGGCGCGCTTGGCACCGAAATCGCATATTTGCTGCGACGAGTAAAGGCTCGTATCGAATCGGAAACGGGAGAACTGCCCAAGCTTCATTGTTATGCAACCTCCGCAACAATTGGCTCAGAAGAGGATATGCCTAAGGTAGCTATATTTGCTCAGGATCTTTTTGGAGAGGTCTTCTCAAGTGACCCCGCGAATCTTGACGTCATCACGAGCGAGAAAGATCAGCCCCAAGATGCCCTTGACGAAAAGCCTTGGGGCACGCTTTCTTTAGACACTTGGGCGGAACTTCGCAGGGAACTTTCCGATCCTGAAAACGCAAGCGTAGAAGACATTCGCAGCACGCTCACGTCTGGTGGAGCTCCTGAAGAGGTTGTAGCGAGACTAGACGGCGAGTCCCCCCTAATGGGACTAGGAAAGATCCTTCTGGGTGAATCGTCTGCGGCAAAACTGGTGAGACGCTGCGAGCGTCTTTTCGACCTCACTGATCTTGACACCATTGAGGAGCTTGAGATCGAAGAGCTCACGGGAGATAAGAGGGGTGTGGAAATCCTCACTGCTATGGTTGAGGTGCTTTCCTCTGCGCAGCGCTCCAAGGATGTTCCCATTCTTACGAGTCGCTACCATTCCTTCTTGCGTGCTCCTGAGGGCATCTATTTAAATCTGCATACACGTAAGCTGACTCCTCATAAAACGATTGCGGAGCATTATGACGATGAAAGCGATACTCCTGTATATGAGGTGTCGGTCTGTCGCCATTGTGGGCAGGCGTACATCCTTGGTGAGGAGAGCTCTGATCCCGAGGTGAAGACTGCGTGGCTAAGTCCTCGACACGAAGGAACGGATTCCGACGACGAGTTTCTTCCGAGAGTCTACTACCGTCTTCTCTCTGGCGAATCGGAGAGAGATCCCGATGAGAAGATCCAATGGCTGTGCCCGATATGCGGGTCTTTGTATCATGAAGCCGAGGGTGGTGCTCATCGTTTCGAGCATGAGATTGTTGCGCGCATCCCAATTGCGCTCAACCAAAACGAGAAAAAACAAGCAGATGAAGCAGAGGCGCGTTGTCGTCATTGTGGATATCAGTCCGTTGTGGCAATTCAGCCAATGCGCGTTTCGCCTGAAGCTGCAGGCAGTGTCGTCTGTTACGACCTGGTCAGGGATATTCCGCCTTTTGATGAGGGGGAAGCTGACGAGGATGATTTGTTCGCAGACCTCGATGAAGAGCGCAGGGCCGGAAGTGTTATTTGCTTCTCGGACAAGCGCCAGGACGCGGCTTTCTTCGCGCCCGCAATGGACAGAACTTATGGAAACATCACACGTCGTCAGCTGATAAGAGAAGCGGTGGAGGCTCTGTCCCGCGACGGTGAGGGTTGTAAGCCGAGCTCAGTTATTGATTGGATAACAAGTGTTGCAAAGAGGCGATATCCGGGGGTCTTGGGTTCCAACAAGAGGGGCCAGGCGACGGCCTGGATTCTCGATGAGCTTGCGGCTGAGGATTCGCGGAACAGCCTTGAAGGCCTTGGCGTTGTAAGGATCGAGCCTACTGAATTTAACGAGGGGTTTTCCCATCCTGGGGCGAAAAAGCTTGTCGCAAGGCAAGTGGATATACTTAATGCCGATGGGGTCACCTGGCTTTCATGCGAAGACTACATTTTGTTTGTAAGGACCTGTCTTGAACTGCTCCGAGAGAAAAACGTTATCGAGGTTCCTGAAGGGGTCCCTGAGCTCAGAAACAATCATGAGAAGCGCGGCAACCTTGTCGTGCTTGAGAGAGGCAGCTCTGCGTCTAGGGATATCGTTTATTTCGCGGGAGATGCTGTACGTGGTACAGAAAACAAGCGCAGCGCCTTTATTCGCAAGTACGTCAAAAGGGTCCACGGTATCGAGCTGACCCGTGAGGACGTTCGCCCGATTCTGCAAAGTCTTTTCCAGTTTATGGGGGAGTATCTGAGTTGCAGGCTATTTAAGGGCGAAGGATATTTGATTGATTCGCCTGAACACTTTAGGCTCAGCAGAGATATTTGGACTATGTATCCGCACTCCAACGATGATATTGTCTATCGTTGCGATGCGTGTGGATGTGAGACTCACCTAGATACACGTGGCGTTTGCACGACAACGAAATGCAACGGTACGATGGTGAAAATGAGCTTCGCAGAGGCAAAAAACAAGGACCGCTTTTATAAAACGGTATATCAAGATGAGGCGCTTCCCCTCGACATTGAGGAACATACGGCACAGCTGTCATCCAAAAAGGCTAGAGAAATACAGAGCGAATTTATCAAAGGCAACGTTAATGTTTTGAGTTGCACGACTACGTTTGAGCTGGGTGTGGACGTTGGCGATTTGAGGGCCATTTTTATGAGAAACGTTCCACCTAGTACCGCGAATTATACGCAACGAGCCGGTCGCGTTGGACGCCGCGCTGGCAAGCCTGGATATGCCATCACGTTTGCTCGCTTGCGGCCCCATGATGTCGCGTACTTTGAGGACCCAGCCAAGATAATTGGCGGCAACACGAGAGTGCCAATGTGTTATCTGAATAACGATGCCATTGCGATACGGCATGTTTTCGCCGTCGCTATGTCTGAGTTCTTTCGCTACGCGAGCCGGAGCTTGGGCAAAGACTACTCTCATGGATACAACGACTTTATGGATCTTTCTAAATCGGAGCCGGAAGGCCTCGAAGATCTTCGCCGCTTCCTTGCATCGCGGCCAAAGAGTGTCTATGAACAGCTCGTCCGCGTTGTTCCGCAAGGCATGCCTGTGGCGGAAGAAGTTGGCGTAAACGAGTGGGGGTGGATAGCAAAGCTCGTTGGGCCAATCGATTCGGCTGAGAGCGGAAGCGGTGGCAGGCTTCTCCTTGCGCATAGCCTTAAGCATGCTGATTTTGAGCGTATTCAGGATGGTATTGAGCTGAATATGGGCGTCAACGACATTCTCGCATCCAAGCTTCTAAAGTCTAGGGATGCGCTCAAGAAGGAGAGAACTATCGCAATTCTTGCCGAGAGCGGAGTATTGCCTAAGTACGGGTTTCCGACTGATCTCGTAGAGCTCCATCTTCTTGATATCGAGAATTCTGTAGGTGAGAACAGGCTCGAGCTTTCTAGGGGTATGCGTCAAGCCATTAGGGAATATGCACCGGGGGCGGAAATCGTTGCCGGCAAGACGCTTTGGAAGTCCGTTGGACTCAGAAAGCCGAAAGGGCAAGAGTTGCGAAAGCGCAGGTATGGAAAGTGTCCAAATTGCGAAACATTTGTATGGCCCATTGAAAACTACAGTGATAAAGGCGAGTGTCCCGTTTGCCATACCGAGTTTGCTCTCGAAAAGAATATGCTCATACCTTCCTATGGTTTTGTCGGCACGGAAAACAAAAAAGGCATAGGGCTTAGAAGGCCGAGGCCAAAGGGGTATGCATCGGTGCACTTTAGCCAGCACTGGCCTAACGAGACTGCGACCAGGGAGTTTTGTTTTCCTGGCGGTGCGGTGAAAGTAAAATATGCCGAGAACGGGCAACTTTGTGTGCTCAATAGCCCTGCTAAGGGCTTCCAAGTCTGCTCTTACTGCAATCGCGCTGCTGTTGGTGGGGAGAAGATCCAACATACCTACTGGTGCGAGAAGAGCGGCACTGCTCCAAAGATTAATAGGTTCAGTGCGCTGGGTACGGCATTTGTGAGCGACGTCCTCGAGCTCGTATTTGATTTCGATGAGGCGACAGTTTGCAGCGATGGCGACTGGGAAGCTGTGATGTGGGCACTGTTTACCGCTGCGGCTAAAATCCTCGAGGTTCCCGAGACCGAACTCGGAGGGACTACATACAAAAATGATGCAGGCAGCTTCTCAATACTCATCTATGATGACGTGCCCGGAGGAGCCGGTCATGTACGCCAGCTCAGCAAAGAGGTGACGGATCTAATTGAAGAGGCCTATAAGGTCGTAGATGGCCATTGCGGTTGTGGTGAAGAAACTTGCTGCTACGGTTGTATTGCAAATTATTACAACCAAGTTGTGCAGGCGAATCTTTCCCGCGGGGCTGCAAAACGAATTTTGGGAGCTCTTCTTACTGCCTCGTCATCCGGCCGTTTTGCTGGTAATGCCGATGAGGATAAAGAGCTCGATTACAAGGCTGGTGTCCCCAACCCAGTTGATGGATTTGAGCTATGGGCCTCTGATGAAGGTGCGAACAACGAGGCGCTGTCGCTGGCTGAAGCGATAAAGCTGTCAATCCGATCTAATTCTTCGGAGGAGTGGATCGAGTTGATTCGTGAAATGACGAGCTGCGATTCGCATTTGCGCTGGGAGACTCCGGACAAAGATGTGGAGCTATCTGATGCTGACGGCGACAGCGCTTACGCCACGCTTGTTTGGCGCAAGTCCAAGGTCATTCTTCTTGACGAGGAGTCAGCGGGCGATTTTAAAAAGGTATTTGGGTCCGCCTGGCGCAACGTTTCGGGCTGGAGCCTGTTTGTCGTTGGCGAGTGCTCTGCCGAAGATGTGATGGGCGCGATTTATAAAGAGGCATAACTGTGGCTGCAAGAATGATACCGAGCCTTGGCCCGGCTGAATTCGACGATCGGAGTCGTGAAGGGGAGATTTATTACGCGTTGAGTAAGCTTCCCGATGATTTTACGGTTATCCATTCATACAAGATGTTGGATATTGTGGATGGAAACGCTATTGAACAGAGGGAAGCCGATTTCGTCGTGTTTAATCGCAAGCTCGGCATTCTTGTTATCGAGGCGAAAGCGGGGAGAATTCGCTGCGAAAACGGTGAGTGGCTGTACGGAAGTGGCATATCGATGAGGAGGCACGGTGGCCCTTTCCGACAGGCTGATAGTATTAAATGGAAGCTTATTAAACGCTTTGAGGACGTGGGATTAGGGGAGCTTTGCGGTAGGTGCAAGGTCGCTCATGCGGTTTGGCTTCCGTCCCTGGGGGCACATGAACTTGGTTTTATTGATTACTCTCCCGAGGCTTCTCGCGATATTACTCTGTGCAAGACGGACCTTGGGGATCCAACTCAACAAATAGTTCGCATCATGAGCATGGATGTCGGAGGAAGGGAGACGAGGCTTTCCAATGATGAGGCTAAAGAGGTCTTGCATAAAGTGCTCCTGCCGGAGTTCGATATCGTCCCGACGAATTCGGTGGACTATCGATATAACGACTTCGTGTTCGCAAGGCTGCTGGACTCGCAGGCTCGCGTGTTGAATTTCATAAAGGATCAGAAGACAGCGGTAATTAACGGGGCGGCAGGAACTGGCAAAACTCTCATTGCAATTGAGAGAGCTAAGCAGGCCGCCTGTACGGGCAGGGTTCTCTTTTTGTGCTTTAACTCGCTTTTGAAGGAAGAGATTACTAGAAGGTGCAACGATGTCCCGGAAATTGACGTCTATACAATTCCGGGCTACGCCTGCAAGGCCTGCAATTCTCTCGAGCCAAACTATGCCTGCCTGACCGAAGAGCTCATGGAGCACCCTGACTCGTTTCCCTATCAGCACATCGTAATAGACGAAGGCCAAGACTTTGGCCTCAAAGCCATTGAAGATGCGATGGTGCTCGAAACCTTGCGTTCTATCGTGGATTCGAGGCCGGAAAGCACGATGTATCTCTTTTACGATAAAAGGCAGTTTGTCCAAGGCTCAACTATGCCCAGCTTCCTTATGGATGCCGATTGCAAGCTAACGCTTTATGTAAACTGCCGGAATACGGAGGCTATCGAGAAGTCTTCCCTGAGTGCTCTTGGTGAAGCGCACGGTTTTAGAATGCAGGTTATGGCTAGGCTCGGAAAACCTCCATTGCTTATGATTAATTGTGACGCCGCCGCGCAAGAGGCATTTGTGGATAAGCACATTGATTTACTCAAGAACGCCGGTATTAATGACATTGTGGTTATCACATGCAAGACACTGGAAAACTCTAAGCTGTCGTGCTGTTTCGCTGGTGACCAGAACCTAAAGAGGTGGAAAGGTCAGAAGATTCCCGTCCATACGGTGAGGAAGTTCAAGGGGATGGAGGCTGCTGCGGTAATTATGATTGATGTTGATCAAGCCTTATGGGAACAGCCGTCCATGAGCTACATGCCAGAGCCTGGAACTTTGTTTTATACGGCTGCTTCAAGGGCGCGGCATGAGCTCAGAATTGTTTGCGACATGAATGAGGATGCCTGCAACCACGCGCTCGTGGCGATGGGCGAAAAAGCGAATAGGCGCCCCGCCAAGAAGTTCGCAAATCTTCTGGGGGCAGTATTGGTTGGATAGGGTGCCGGCGCGCCCCGCAGCCCTTCGTGAACCCGGGATTGTGTCCTGGGGGTTTCGCTGCTGTTCATGTCATGCGTGGGCAGCCGCTAAATCACCGGGATATACCGTGACAAATACTCCTTGAGCGCCGGGTCGCATACATAAAGAAACGTTCCCAGCATGCCACGCGTCATGAGGACATAGTAGGCGTTGACGATGATCTTTCGCAGGTCATCGTCGCTCGCCTTTTTCTTTGCGACGGCATCTTTAAAGTTCGCTTTGTTAACGCAGACGGCTCCTATATCGGTGTCGTAATAAATGTCTGGTCCCAGAATTACGAAGCCGTAGTTGAGGTCGTAGCCCTGCACCGTGTGGATACATCCGACTTCGTTTACGGCGTTGGCGGAGTTAACCCAATCCTTTTGGCTCGAGTTCCAACGTTTAGGGATGTCCTCGATGATGATATCGAACGCGTCTTTGTATTTCTTCGTTTGCCACTTCCACGCAAAGCCTGCCGTCATACGGGATAGGCCAACTTCTTCTTCCTTGGCTTGCTGCAGAGAACAGAAATCCTCAAATCGGTTGACGATTCCAAACTGGTATCTGGGGATATCGCTGTCCGGATCCCCGGCCCGCGAATCGTAAGGCTCCGATGAAAAGAGTTCTTTGAACTTCATGCCGGTGTGCACGTACGCCTTGTTGTCGAGTAAGTCGTAGACAAAATCGAGGTATTCGTCACCACCGCGCACGCGCATTTGTGTGCTTAGGCCGAACTCTTCAGTTTCAATGCCCGCTTCTTCGAGCTGATTGAGTCACTGCTCAAGGCCGTCCCGATTAAGTCCGGAT
The DNA here is from genome assembly GCA_905215755.1 of uncultured bacterium. Classification (GTDB taxonomy): domain Bacteria; phylum Actinomycetota; class Coriobacteriia; order Coriobacteriales; family Coriobacteriaceae; genus Collinsella. The sequence goes on along the minus strand of CAJMRE010000009.1, from coordinate 26,689 downwards.
GCACGAACCTGCTGTTTGGGGTCGTAGAACAGGTACGCCTTGTCACAGCATGTGAATATCCAGTCAACCTGGTTGCTCGAGCGCGGAAGGCCGAGGCGATCGCAGGTATTGTAAAAAGCCCCGATGCCGGCGCCGACGGTCAAGCAGTTTCCCAGTCGGTGTGCCTCGTCGACAAGCAGGATGTCATACCGATTCTTTTTGGTAACATCACTGGGGGTCAGGATATCTCCGGGCTTTAACCCAGGAAGGAAGTGCGTGAGCCTTTTGAGCGTTTTGCTCAGAGACTCCATGGGTGTCACGAAACCTACCCGCAGGCCGGATAGCTTGGGTTCGTTTTTGATTTTGAACATGAGGCTTATGGCAAGGATGGTTTTGCCTGTTCCGGGCGCGCCGTTTACGACGGTTACGCGTTTCTTCTTGGGGCTGCCGTGCTCAACGTCTTTCTGTTCCTGCTCGAGACGCTTGTAAATCGTCTCAATCGTTTCATATTGATCGGGTGTGAGCGTTTTGAAAGGCGAAAATTTAAACAGGTCAGTGTTCTCGAGCTCTTCGATGGGGTGAATTGCATAGTTTTCTTCGCGTAGTTTTGTCCATAGCGTTCGGAACTTCTGGCGGTACTGAGGTCGCTCAAAGTAATCGAATTGGGCATAGCCATTGTTGCCATTGGTTACCTGGTATTTTTCGTCAGCGCAGAACAGTTCGATGAGCCTGTTTTCAAACTCAAATGTCGCCGACTGATTGAAGGTTGGGTTGTCGATCAGTAGTGTTCGATCGAAATCCTTGTCCACGTTTGCGGCGTGTTGCTTCATGCGGCGTTGATAGTTGGTTGTTTGGCCAATGTATGCTGTCTTCTTTTTACTGTTGGTCAGGATGTAGAGAACAGGCCAGCTCTCGTCATGGTGAGCCCCGGGCTCTGGCGTGCCAAAGTCTTGTAGTGATTCGCTTGCCTCAAAGGGCTTGGGTAGGGGAAGCGTGTATTGCCGAAGGGCGAACTCGCTACTCACGGTGTTCCGCCTTTCTGTATTCATTGGATGATGCGTCGACGGGGTAGCGCTCACCATTGCGCTTGAGCTTGGACGAAAGCGCCGCTGGCAGGTCGATTTCATTTAAATCTGCGAAACGCAGAAGGAAAAGGAGCGTGTCGGCGACCTCGTCTTCGATGGCTTGGCGTTGCTCGGTGTCTTCGAACATTTCTGCAATGCGCTCGTCGCTCATAAAACGAAAGAGTTGGAGGAGCTCGGAGGACTCAGTTGCCATGCCGATGGCAAGCTCCTTTGGCGTGTGATATTTGCGCCAGTCGCGTGCATCGCAAAAGTCCCTGACTTGTGCCGTCATGGCATCGAGCTTATCCATCGTCCGCAGCCTCCCTGATGTTCATTGTTTTATTATGGCCATATTTGGGGTTTATTGCACATCATTTGGGGCGTGCGGTTTGTTCGGTCGCGATTGGCCGGTAGGAGGTTTCACCATGAAAATCGACGTTGATGTAGATCAGCTGCGCGAGAGCCAGCTCGACCGCGCGGGGAGTGCGGCAGGCGTGGGCTTTCCGGCCGCTATGCTCGACGTGATGGATATCGAGGATGAGTCCCCTCAAGAGCTTCTAGACCGAGCCGAACGCGAAGGCCTCGACCTCCGCGACTTTGCCGTCGACGATGACTAAGGTAGCTAATTTGGGATGGGGCGTCTGCACTCGCAGCTGCGCGAAAATGCACGATAAGCCGGCGCAATGGAGTCTAATGACCTCGCGACGGTTCTGTTTTGACTGCACGCTGGCTAAGTGAGTAGACTTTTTTGGAAATCCTGAACACCCGACAAATTTGCTTCAACAAACCCGCAGGTCACAGACTTGTGCTTTGGTGACGTGGTCGGCGATTCGACAAAAGTCTACTCACTTAGTTTTGAGAGACGCTAATTGTCCGCAACGAGACCCCAACCGGGGCGATTGATGCTCAAGAGTGGCCAATTCGGGACGGCTGCCCCGCCCCTCTTAGGGACAAGGCAGGGGTTGCGGTGACTTTGCGCACAAAAAATGCCGGGGGTAAGACCCCGGCTCTTGGAGGCCCCTCTTTTTGGAGGGTACCGATTTCTTTATAGCATGAGATCGGACGGCTTTCAAATGGCGCCATGTGGATGGGATGGCGCGCCTGAAAAAGCCCTCAATGAATGGCATCTAACTAGCGTTCGTGATATAAAGAAGTCGGTCATCTCAAAAGAGAAGGCTTCCAAGTGCCGGGGACGTTTTCCCGGCTTTTTTCATTTCGGTGTCAATTCAAATGTTTTTCAACCCATCCCCTTAATAACTTGCGGTGAAATAGGGACTGTTTAGGCTGCTAGAAGGCCTATTCAGTCCCTATCTCACCGCAACTTATGGGTGGGGATGGCTACGACGCCAGCGTGGCGATGACGGCTTCGTCGCCGGCGTATATGAGGGTGTTGCCGTCGGGGATGATCGTTTGGCCGTCGCGCTTGAGCATTACCACGATAAACGGGTGCTTGCCCTGCGGCACGTCGCGCAGGCGCTGACCGGCCAGGCGACCGTGGGGAGTCACGGTGACCTCGCGCAGCGTAATCTCGGCACGCTCCTCAAACGTCGGGGCGGCCATCACCAACAGGTCACCTTCTTCAATCACGGTATCGCCATTGGGCAGCACCGGATGGGCACCGTCGCGCAGCACCAGGACCACGAGCATGTCCGTCGCACTGCCAATATCCGCGAGTGAGCGCCCCGCAAACGGATGTCCAGCTCCCACCTTGAGCTTGACGAATGACATGCCTTCCTCGTCGCGGTAATCGTTAAACGTACGGCGAACGTCGCCTTCCGCATCGATCATGTCGAGCTTCTTTGCCACTGCTGGTAGCAGCGAGCCCTGCACCACAATGCTCGACACGGCAATTACAAACACAAGGTCAAATAGGTCGTGGCCACCGGGAACGTCGGCTACCACGGCAAAGAGGCTAAAGACGACCGAAGCCGCGCCGCGCAGGCCCGCCCAGCTTACGAGCGCCACCTGGCGAGGGTTCGTCTTAAAGGGCGCCAACAGCAGACCGACGGCGATGGGGCGGCTCACAAAGAGCATAAACGCCATGAGTGCCAGGCCCGGCAGCAGCATTTGCGGCAGACGGGCGGGCGTCACGAGCAGGCCGAGCAAAAAGAAGATGGTCATCTCGGCCATCTCGGTGAGGGTGTCGAAGAAGTGCGCCAGCTCGACTTTGCCGGTGATGTCGCTTGCGCCCAGCACAATGCCGGCAAGGTACACTGCCAAAAAGCCGTTGCCGCCCAGGTAGCTCGGCAGCGCGTAGGCGACGATGGCCACGGCGAACAAGAAGATGGTCTGCGCCCCCTCGGCTGTTGCATGCGCGCGCTCGATCAGACGGCCCGATGCCCAGCCGATGACAATGCCCAAGCCCACGCCTAGGATGATTTGCTTGGCCAGCAGCACGGGGATGTTAACGTCGCCGCCGGCCGCGAGTGTGGCGAGCACCGCGGTGAGCATGTAGGCGACGGGGTCGTTGGAGCCCGATTCCACCTCGAGCAGCGAGTCGGTGCCACCTATCAGCGACAGGCTGTGCTCGCGCAGCACGCTAAAGACGCTCGCCGCATCGGTCGACGCCACGACCGATCCCAGCAGAAGGCCGCCGATCCAGTCGAAGCCCAGTACAAAGTGAGCGAACACGCCGGTGATGCCAGCGGTGGCGATAACGCCGAGCGTGCTCAGCAGCGCCGCTGGCACGGCGACAGGTTTGGCACGGTCGATGTTGGTGTTAAAGCCTCCGTAGAACATGATGAACAGCAGCGCCGTGCTGCAGACGGTTTCGGTGAGCGCATAGTCGCTAAAGTCGATGTGCGCCGGACCGTTGACGCCCAGCAGCATGCCGAGTGCGATAAAGATGAGCAGGGTGGGGAAGGGGAGCTTTTTGCCGACGGGTTTGATGGTCAGGCACAGAATAATGACGAGGCCGATAAAAAGAAGTATCTGGTTCATGGATAGTGTCCGCTCCTGGGTGGTTGGCGTGGCACGGTCAGTTGTCTGCGGTTATTTGTACCCAAAGATGGTGGGTTTATGGGGGCGGATTGCGGGCGTGCGCATTTTCGACACGAAGCGGAGGCGCGGGCGGCGCTGGTTGGGGCGTTGGTACTGGCGGTGTGGTGTTTTCGGGGCGTGCAGGCGACCGCCAGCGACCGTTGGCGGCTCGCGACACTTTCCAGCTTTATTGCAACGGAGTACAATGGATAACGTTTAAGTTCAACTTGAAGTTTTAGTCGCGGCATCGGGCTTCGGCCGTAATGCAGGGAAAGGCGTTCCATGGCGATCTATGTGACATCTGATGCTCACGGGCACGTGCGCGCGCTGGACGAGGCCCTTTCCAAGATCTCGCTGACGTCCGACGACACGCTGTATGTGCTGGGCGACATGATCGACCGCGGTCCCGATCCGGTCGGTGTCATCAACTTGGTGCGGTCGCTGCCCAACGCTCGCGTGCTTAAGGGCAACCACGAGCAGATTATGCTCGACGCGATCATTGGCCAGGACCCGCTCGATGCCGAGACCTGGGATATCAATGGCGGTTGGACCACGCGTCAACAGCTCAACGAAATGGAATTTGAGGCATACGAGGAGCTGGTGCGCTGGGCTGCCGCCCTGCCGCTCTATGCGGTGGTCGAGACTGCCGAGCGACCGTATCTGCTGGTGCACGCCGGCATTCAGACCGAGGCGGCGCGTGCGTTTTTGCTTGAGCATGGTGTCGATTGCGGCGACGGCAGGGGAGCGGTCGATGCCGATAGCGAGCTGCTGCAGCAAATGCTCGCCGTGCAGTCGTCCGATGACTTGCTGTGGATTCGTCACGGCTACTGGGATGCTCCGACGGGACTGCTTTCTGCCGAGGGCAAGGGCCCGGTCGTGGTGAGCGGCCACACGCCCACGGTGTCGCTGGGGCGTTATTGCGAGGTTGGCGGCCTGGCAGGGCTCGATGAGGAGTCGGGCCGCGGGCGGATGGTGCGCTTGGGTGGCGAGGATACCGCCGGCGTGCCCGATCGCATCGATATCGACTGCGCGGCGGCCACCGGTTCCGAGTTCGGCCGCGTCGGGATCCTGCGCCTGGACGACGGGGCGGAGTTCTACGCAAACATTCTTCCTGGCGAATAACTTTGTTCCGCCGTTCTACCGAACGGCGGCCACGTTGACGCTGCGCAGCCCCGAAGCACCCCATCTTGTCGCTCGAACCGTCGCTCGCGTACGGAAGTACGCGTCGCTCCTCTTTCGCGCCAACCTGGGGCACTTCGAGACTGCTCGCTGTCGGTGCCAAAACATCGACGTTTCTTTTCTTCAAATTGATTCGAATTAGGCGCCGTACGGGTTGCGGTCGCGTTCTATGCGTTGGCGAATGTGGGCGTATTCGACAATCAACAGCACCAGCAGTAGGGCCATGATAGCCAGGTAGCTCACGACGGCACCCATCAGGCCCAGCAGGTTGATCAGGATCACCGGGAGCACTACGCTCACGGCAAAGCAGATCAGGTAGATCTTGGTGACGTCTCCAGCGTGGCGCAGCACCGTGATAATGGCGTAGATAAAATCGATGGCCGCGGTTACGCCGCCGGCGACGACCATCAGCAGCGCCAATGTGCGGTAGCGCTCAAAGTTGAGGCCGTACATAAAGCTCATGAGGGGAATGCCGGGGCCGGCCATAAATGCGGCGCATACGCCGGTGATGGCCACGATCAGCGCCATAACGGCAATAATAATCAAGTCAAAACGGCGGCGTTTGCGCGGGTTCGCCCAAATGCTCGACAGACGCAGAAGCTGCGGTTTATAGACAAATCCGATGCTCAGCAAAATAGCCTGCGCCGGAAAGAACAGGGCATTAAAGTACAGCTGGTATTTGTAGGCCAGCGTGCCTTCCATCACAAACTTGGGCATGCTCTCGATAAGGTTGAACAAAAAGAGCGCGCCAAAGAGCGGAGCGCACTGGACAAACAGGTGGCCGACCTCGCGCAGGCTCACGCGGCGTGATTTTTCGGTCTCGAGCAGGGCGAGCGGCGCGGTGACCAGCACGAGCGAGGCGATGGCTGTGACACCCATGGCCATGGCCGCGATGGGCATGCTGCGCGTAAGGAACAGCGCCACGCTAAAGACCGCGATGACGCCGGCGGAGCGTAGCGTTTGGCTCATGCCGGCCAGGTAGAGTTTATCGGCCTGCTGTAGGCGGCCCTCGTACACGTCCGCCACACCGTCGATCACTTTATACAGGTAGACGCCCAGGCCGATCGTGGCCATCTGCGCATCGTAGCCGCGGGCGCTGCTGTACATGGGACCGCAGCCTAGGGCGAGCGCTCCGCAAAGCCAGCGGTTGAGCTGGTAGGAGGCAAAGGACGTCTTCTCGTCGATATCCGAGACTTGGAAATTGCGCACGCCGTAGTTACACGCGATCATGATGAGCGTGCCGGTGACAAAGGCGATGGAGAACTTGCCGGCTTCCTCGGCGCCTACGAGCTGGGTGGACACGATGGTGAGCAGGGGAAACGCCATGCCCCATACGGCGGTGCCGAGGGTGTTCCAAAGGTAGTCGCGGCGGGTTGCGTGCTCTTCGTATTCCGCTTCCTGCGTGGAGAAGCCGCCGCCGTAGACAGCGCCGAGCAGGCGGTTCCACCAGGCGTTGACCATGCGGCGGACGGGGCCGGGCTCGCGATCGCGCTCGCGCCGGCGACGCGTGGCTTGGCCGCTATCGGGTCCGCCGGCGTTGCGCTGACTCAGCTCCTGGATGCGCGCGAGCTCCTCTGCGGTGTGGGAGGCGGGGAAGAGACCGTTCTCGATGCGTCCGCCTTGGGCCTTTGCGGTGCCGTTACTCGCTACGGCGGGGTCGGCGACGCTATTGCGGCGGGCGATGGCACGGCGGATGCTATCGAGGGGCGTGATGCTCAAAGCGGAGTCCTTTCTATTGCTGCGCTCTAGTATAGACGCGACGGTGTTTGCTCGTGTTTTTGAACGGATTGTTCAATATCTTCGGCGACGCCATTCAGCAGTCGGCACTTAGGGACGTTCCTTATGTGCCGGCACTTTGGGAACGTCCCTAAGTGCCGGCATCCGGGGACACTCCTTGGTTGTTGCCTGTTCAAGAGTGTCCCCAATGACTAGTCGTTTAAGAGCGTCCCCAATGACTAGGCCGCTTGCCTGCGATTTTTGACCGTTGGGCGGGCGCTTCGCCGTTGCCGCAAAAACGTTTTTGCATATCGGGTACAACGGGCTTTACGTGAGTAAAGTGCGCGCCGCGTCCACGTGTCGCGTTTTTAAAGGAGGCCCCATGCCTGGTGTTACCCCTGCAGAAGTTCTGTCCAATTTTGGCATTACGCTGGTCGAAGATCCCGCCGAGAATCAACCCCGTCTGCTGGTCGATCTACCCGCCGCGGAGCTCGTCGAGCATGCCATCCGCCGCGAAGAAGGCCGCATGGCATCCAACGGCGCGCTGGTAATCGAGACGGGGGAGCGCACTGGTCGCTCGCCTAACGACCGCTTTATCGTCGATACGCCCGACGTGCACGACAAGATTGCCTGGGGTGCCGTCAACCGCCCGCTTTCTGCCGAGAGCTACGAGGCCATCAAGGCCGGTATCGTCAACTACCTCAACGAGCGCGATGTGTTCGTCACTCGCGGTATGGCCGGTGCCGATCGCAACCATACGCGTCGCCTGCTTGTCGCCTGCGAGCGTGCCAGCCAAGCGCTCTTTATTAAGCAGATGCTCGCCCGCCCGCTTGCCCGTGAAATCGCACGCACCGGCGAGCCGGACTTCTGCGTGCTCGCCGCTCCCGGCTACCAGTGCGATCCCGCCATTAAGGGCCTCAACTCCAGCGCCGCCGTGGTCATCAACTTCCAGGAGCGCGTGATTTTGGTTGCCGGCACCGGTTACTCCGGCGAAATCAAAAAGTCCATCTTCAGCGTCATGAATTACCTGCTGCCCGTCGAGGACGACGTGCTACCCATGCACTGCTCGGCCAGCATGGATCCCGTCACGCACGAGACCGCCGTGTTCTTTGGCCTTTCGGGCACGGGCAAGACCACGCTTTCGGCCAACCCCACGCGCCTGCTGATCGGCGACGACGAGCACGGTTGGTCCGACATGGGCATCTTCAACATCGAAGGTGGCTGCTACGCCAAATGCGAGGGCCTGGACGCGTTCCACGAGCCCGAGATCTTCAACGCTGTCCGCTTTGGCGCGATCTGCGAAAACGTGGTGCTCGACGAGAACCGCAAGCCCAACTACGACGACATCTCGATCACGCACAACACGCGCGTGGCATACCCTGTGGAGCACATTCCCAACGCGTGGACCAAGGGCATGGGCACCACTCCAAGCGTCGTGCTCTTCCTGACCTGCGATGCCTTTGGCGTGCTGCCGCCCATCTCGCGCCTGACGGCCGACGCCGCCATGTATCACTTTGTGACGGGCTTTACGGCCAAGATCCCCGGCACCGAGGTCGGCGTCACCGAGCCCACGCCCACGTTCTCTTCGCTGTTTGGCGAGCCGTTTATGCCGCTCGACCCCATGGTCTATGCCAAGATGCTCGGTGAGCGCATCGCCGACGGCCGCACGCGTGTGTACCTGGTCAACACCGGCTGGATCGGCGGCGGCTACGGCGTGGGTCATCGCATCGAGCTTGCCTACACGCGCGCCCTGGTGGCCCGCGCCCTCGACGGTACCATCGAGGACAGCGAGTTCGTGCACGACGACATCTTTAACGTCGACATTCCCACCACGTGCCACGGCGTACCCGACGGCATCCTGGTGCCGCGCCAGTATTGGCAGAGCACCGCTCGCTACGACGAGGCCGCGCACAACTTGGCCGTGATGTTCGAGGAGAACTTCGAGAAGAAGTACTCGCACCTGCCCGAGTCCGTCAAAGCCGCCGGCCCGCACGCCCAGGTGTCCGCCGAGGCCCGTCATCACGGCCGCGGCCTGCTGGGACTCCGCCACTAGCTTCGCCGTGAGTCCATATCCACCACAAAGGGGACAGGCACCTTTGTGGTGGTTTTGCTCGTGTGGATGACTCGGGTTACAATACGCCTGACATATCGTTCCCTTCTCCGGATGGGGACAGCGCAAGCGTTCTTGTGACGGCACCGTAGGACTTTGAAGGTGGCCGTTGTAAGGGCGCTTTTTGTTTAGGCGCCCTCACTCGGGCGCGCACAATGAAGGGAGAGCGTATGAAGAGCTTTATTGCCGAGGATTCATTCTGGGAGCTGTTTCCGCAGGCAGCGGTCGGTGTTGTGGTCGTGGAGGGCATGAAGCCCACGGCTCAGATTCCTCAAGAGGACGTGGATGCGATTGCGGCGTTGCTCGACCGCGCCAATATCGATGCGGAGCGTCATCTGACCAGCGACACTATCAGCGAGAACGCACCGGTCAGGGCATGGCGCGAGGCCTATCGTCTGTTCAAGACCAAGAAAGGCGCGCGCTGCTCGATCGAGAACTTGCTCAAACGCGTGCTCAAAGGCAAGCCGGTGGGCCACATTACGCCCGCGGTGGATATTTACAACACGGTGTCGCTGACCTACGCGCTGCCCGTGGGAGGCGAGGATCTGCATGCGATCGAGGGGGACCTTCGCCTGAAGGTGACCGACGGTGGCGATGCGTTCTTGCCGCTTGGCGAGGAGACGGACGATCCGACGCTGCCCGGCGAGCTCGCCTACATCGATGATGCGGGCGCTGTGTGCCGCTGCTGGAACTGGCGCGACGGCGTTCGCACGGCGCTGTCCGATGATTCGGCCGATGCGTTCCTAGCGATTGAGTGCGTGGAGCCCGAGCGGATGGGGGATTGCCAGGCTGCGATCGATCGCTTAGCCGAGCTGCTTGAGCGCTATCTGGGAGCGACGGTTGTCATTAAGACGCTTGTGACCCGCGACAATCCTTGCGTGGAGCTGTAGCGGCGCCTAGAACCTATTGATGCCCCAAACCACCACAAAGGTGCCTGTCCCCTTTGTGGTGGTTTTTATGTTGATGGGTTAACAAATGGGGTATTTGGGTACGGATGTCGCCTTATGCGACTAAGATGTTTACCCGTTAGCATTATGCAAGCGAAAGGCGGTCGTCTCCCATGCAGCAGAGCGACGAGACACGTTTCGAGGACTTTGTCGGACTGATCAGCGGTCTCTACAAGGAGATCCAGCGCATTAAGACGTCTGAGGGCGCAAGGCTGGGCCTCAAGGGCTCCGACGTTATGTGCCTGTACTATCTTGAGCGCAGCAAGGACGGCCTGACTGGTGCCGACCTGGCTCGCATGGCAGGCGTGACCCGCGCCGCCGTCTCGCGTACGCTCGCGCATCTGGAGGAGGGCGGCTACGTCGAAGTCGATGATTCGGGCGATGCCGCCGTTAAGTATCGTGCTCCGGTTCGCCTGACCGCTCTGGGCGGCGAGAGCATGAGCGAGGCGGACCGCATCATTCGCGAGGTGCTCGATACCACCGGTAAGGCTATGGGTGTGGAGCAGCGCGAGCAGATGTATGCATCGCTGCGTACGATTCTCGACACCCTGCGCGAGATCTAAGGCCGCCAAGGCATTTGCTTCCCATTAACAACTGCATAGTCCCGTTTGAGCGCGTATACCGTGCCGGGGCATTGCTGTCAAAATTCCCCGCGCGAGCTCCGCGCAAGAAAGGATTTGTTATGTCCATTCGTATTATTACCGATTCCGCAAGCGATATGTCGCCGGCGGAGCACCCCGCTCTGCGTGTTTTGCCGCTGTCCGTCACCTTTGGCACCGATGTGTATATGGATGGCGTCGACATCGATCATCAGCGCTTTTACGAGATGCTCGTGGAGCGCGATGAGCTGCCCAAGACCGGCCAGGTCAACCCGTACGCGTTTTCGCAGACGATTGCCGAGGCACGTGAGGCCGGCGACGAGGCAGTGATTATTACCGTGGGCGCCAAGCTTTCGGGCACCAATCAGAGTGCCCGTACCGCACTTGCCGAGGCGTCGGGCGGCGACGTGTTCGTGGTGGACAGCAATAACGTCACCCTGGGCGAGCGTGTCCTGGTCGAGTATGCGTTGCGCTTGGTGGACGAGGGCCGTAGTGCGGCCCAGATCGCGGCGGCCGTCGAGGCAGTCCGTGACCGCGTGGTGGTTATCGGTCTGCTTGAGACGCTGGAGTACTTGGTGCGCGGCGGTCGCCTGTCTGCTGCGGCCGGCGCTGTGGGCACGTTGCTCAACGTAAAGCCCGTTGTGGCCGCCGAGGACGGCCTGATCGTGCAGCTGGGCAAGGCGCGCGGTTCCAAGAACGGTCGTAACCTGCTCAACCAGAAGGTAGAAAAGGCGGGCGGCGTCGACTTTTCCATGCCGCTGGCGCTGGGCTATACAGGCCTTTCGGACGCCGTGCTCAAGAAATATATCGAGGACAGCGCGGCACTGTGGGCCGGTCACACCGAGGGCGAGCTGTCCATCCACACCATTGGCGCCACCATCGGCACCCACGTGGGCCCCGGCGCCGTAGCCGTAGCCTTCTTCCGCCCCGCCAACTAGCTTTCCGGTCAAAACCACCACAAAGGGGACAGGCACCTTTGTGGTGGTTTATGCTTTTCCGGGTGGAAGGGAGCGAGCAATGGCGTCTGAGGGCTTTTTTGAACGGGTGTACGAGGTGGTCGAGCAGATCCCCGAGGGGATGGTCGCCACGTATGGCCAGGTGGCGCTGCTTGCCGGTCGTCCACGAAGTGCGCGGTACGTGGGGTATGCCCTGCATAGTAATCCGCGCCCCGGCGAGATTCCCTGTCACCGCGTGGTGTTTGCCGACGGGCACATATGCGAGGGCTTCGCTTTTGGCGGTCCCGATGCTCAACGTGAGCTTTTGCTAGGGGAAGGTGTGGCGTTTAAGGACGACATGCACGTCGACTTGGCCGCCTGTCGCTGGCCTGCCGGGCTCTAGCGGTTCTTCCGTGGCGAAAACCACCACAAAGGCGCCTGTCCCCTTTGTGGTGGTTTTACACTGTAGGTTTACCAGAGCTAACTTATGGAGAAGGTGTGGCGGCGTACTTTGCCGTCAGAAAGTAAACCACGGTGAACTATATTGGTTTCAGCAAGGGAGCAGGCAATAGGCGATGAAAAAGCCTGCCCTGTTGAGTTTGATTCGCATCCCTCCCCTCTGTGCGATTCAACGGTGTACTTCGGGAACAGGCCCGCTGGCAGCTAACTGCCGGCGGGCCTGTTCCTGTTTGTCGAGGGGGTGCGATGGACGGAGCCGAAGCGGTCCGGCTCCAAAAAAGGCGGACGCCGCAGCGCCCGCCCTAAAGCAATCGAAAGCTCAAGCCAGTAGATCGGTCTAGTACACCATGCCCATGGCGTCCTGAACCTCTGCCAGGGTCTGATCGGCGATCTCGTTGGCGCGACGGTTGCCCTCGTGCAGGACGTCCTTCACATAGTCCAGATCGTTCTCGTAGCGCTGGCGACGCTCGCGGATCGGTGCGAAGTACTCGTTGACGGCCTCGGTCACGTACTTCTTGAGCTGGCCGGAGCCGCCCATGCCGATCTCCTCGGCAATCTCGACCTCGGAGCGACCGGTGCAGATGGCGGCCGTCGAAAGCAAACCGGACACGCCGGGGCGGTTCTCGGGATCGAACGTGATCATGCGCTCGGAGTCGGTCTGGCTCTTTTTGATGCGCTTGGCCGTTTCCTCGGCGGTCATCGAGATGTTGATGGCGTTGCCGTAGCTCTTGCTCATCTTGCGGCCGTCCAGGCCGGGCAGCAGCGGGGTCTCGGACAGCAGCGCGTCGACCTCGGGGAACACCTTGCCGTAGCGGTTGTTAAAGCGGCGGGCGATGGTGCGGGTGAGCTCGATGTGCGGCAGCTGGTCACGACCGACGGGCACCACGTTGCCCTTGCAGAACAGGATGTCGCAGGCCTGATGCACCGGGTAGGTGAGCAGAAGGCCGGTAAGCTCATGGCCCGAGGCCTCCATCTCGGCCTTGACGGTGGGGTTGCGCGCCAGCTCGGCCTCGGACACCAGCGACAGGAACGGCAGCATGAGCTGGTTGGCGGCGGGCACGGCGGAGTGCGCGTAGATCATGGTCTTGTCGGGATCGATACCGCAGGCAAGGTAGTCCATGACCATGTTGTACACGTTGTCCTGGATGTGCTCGGTCGTGTCGCGGTCAGTGATGACCTGGTAGTCGGCGATGAGCACGTTGGTCTTGGCGCCCATGTTCTGCAGCTCAACACGGCCCTTGAGGGTGCCGAAGTAGTGGCCCAGGTGCAGACGGCCGGTGGGGCGGTCGCCGGTGAGCATGGTGAACTTCTCGGGCGTCTTGGTCAGGCCCTCGCGAATGGCGTTGCTCTTTTGCAGCGCGACTTCGTAGCTGTTCTCGTTTGGCATGATTGCTCCTAACGTATGTTCATGGGTCAAGATGATAACGCGTTTATTGGAGGGGTGGTGCGTAAGTAGGCGAGGGGCGGGAGAGGGACGCGCGTGGTGCGGCATGTGCGATGGGTGCGGCGCGGCCGTGCTTGGCTAACGGTGCCTTGGCACATCCTCGGCAGCTTGCCCTAGAGCTTGTGGTGGCGCTCTTCTTTGCGCTCCTCGGCTGCCTGCTCCTCCTGCTTAAAGGCGGGGTCGTCGGGGGTGACCAGTTCGTCCTCGTGCGTGCGCTTGTTGTAATGGTGGCGCAGCACGGGTTCAAACAGGTGCAGGTGCTTGGCAAAGGCCGCCGAGCCAATGGCAAGCACGGTAAAGATGAGCACGCGCATGGGCACCTCGACCTGATTGATGGCGGCGGCGCCGGCCGAAAGCATAATGCACCAGGCATAGATGAGCAGCACAGCCTGTTTTTGGTTGTAGCCTTCTTGGATCAGGCGGTGGTGGATGTGGCCCTTGTCGGCCTGCCCGATGCTAATGTGGGCGCGCTTGCGGCGCACGATGGCGCTAAACGTGTCGATGATAGGCACGCCGGCAACGATGAGCGGGATGATAAGCGAGGTGAGTGCGGCGGTGCGGCTCACGTTGAGCAGCGAGATGGAGCCCAGCGCAAAGCCCAGAAGCAGCGACCCCGAGTCGCCCAAGAAGATGCTTGCGGGGTTGAAGTTGTAGCGCAAAAAGGCCAGACAGGCGCCAAAGAGCGCAATGGAGAGCGCGGCGGCGTCGATGCGGCCCGAGAGAACGGCCATCGAAAACATGGTGAACGAGGCGATGCCGCAGATGCCCGTGGCCAAGCCGTCGAGGCCGTCGATGAGGTTAATGATGTTGGTGAATGCCACCAGATAGATTACGGTGATGGGGTAGGCGAGCCATCCGAGCATGATCTCGCCGGGAGCAAACGGGTTGACGATGACGCCGATTTTTAGGCCGCCCATGCAGGCGATAAGCGCGGCGAGGACCTGTCCGGCCAGCTTTTGCTTGGGCGTGAGCTGGAAGACGTCGTCGATAGCGCCGGTCGCAAAGATGACGGTAAAGGAGAGCGCCAGCATGGGATAGCTAATGTGAAGGCGCGGGTGCGGCACCAGGACGGGTGGCCAGCCTAGGTACCAGGTGCCTAGGATTTGCACAATGCAGGCAACGACCAGGCCCAAAAACACCGCCGTTCCGCCCAAACGCGGGATGGGCTTAGTGTTGATGCGGCGCTTAGAAGGATAGTCGACGGCATCGAGCTTAATTGCCAAGCGCTTGACCAGGGGCACCGCGAGGAAGGTCGTGATAAAAGCCGCCGCTGCCACGCATAGGTACGGTATGTAGCTCGGGGATGAAGCCATGAATCTAAAAACCGCCAAGCGTCGAAGGAAAAGGTCAAAGGTTGCTACGCGGAAATGGCATAGCTGTCCCATGATACTCGACCGAGGGGGGTGCGGAGGTTTGCACCGTGCGATTATCACGCGCATACCAGATATTGGAATGTTGTCGATGGCTTGTCGGGATGCCGGCGGGGATCCATATGGACTGTATGGTGATTTTCGGCAAAAGAAAACCACCCCCCACGTTACGAAAATGAACCCACCTAAAACAGGTGGGTGCCCTCATCGACTGTTCCAGCGTCCTTAACAACGAAGGATACCTGTACTAGGCACGACTGTGTGGGCTCCCTAAATAAACGCGACGGTTCACCCAGTTGCTCCGCGGGGGGCGGAATAACTACATCATAAAGCGGCACTTTATCGATTCCAGTCTTGACATTACAAAAATCGTGTCGGACGATTACGGCGCCTTAGGGACGGAGCCGTCTACCCGGTCTGGCCCTTTACGTTTGAGCTGCTGAATCGTTGTTTTGGAGCATGTTTTTATGCCGACGTCGTTGACCGAACTTTTTTCGCCCGCCTGCCATTTGTGTCCGCGCCGTTGCGGTGCGGCGCGCGATGAGGGCGCGCACGGCGTCTGCGGTGCTAACGACACGCTCAAGGTGGCCCGCGCCGCGCTTCATATGTGGGAGGAGCCGCCTATCTCGGGCGAGGCCGGTTCGGGCGCGATCTTCTTTAGCGGTTGCTCGCTTAAATGTACCTACTGCCAGAACCACGAGATCTCGACCGGCAATTTTGGCCTTGAGATTTCGCCTGAGCGCCTGGTCGAGATTATGCTGGAACTGCAGGACCAGGGTGCCAACAACATCAATTTGGTGACGGCGACGCACTATGCGCACCTGTTGCCTGCCGTGATTGCCGCGGCACGGGCGCGCGGACTGGTTATCCCGATCGTCTACAACACGAGTGGTTACGAGCGCGCGAGTGCCGTGGCGGCGCTGGGCGACCTGGTCGATGTGTGGCTTACCGACTTTAAATATGCCGATGCCGGGCTTGCGCAGTCGCTCTCTCATATAAAGGACTACCCACGTGTGGCCGTGTCAGGCCTGGCTCAGATGGCGCGCGAGATCGAGCGCCGCGGGGGAGAGATGGTGGATGAGGGCGGGCTCATGAAGCGCGGCATGATTGTGCGCCATCTGGTACTGCCGGGACATGCAGACGATTCGTGTCGCGTGCTGGACCTGGTGTGGCAGACGGTGGGCGACGTGCCGATCTCGGTCATGAACCAGTACACGCCCAATGCGCTCATGCGCGAGCAGGGCGGCGAGTTGGCGCGCGCCGTGACGCGCGAGGAGTACGAGCAGGTGCTCGACCATGCCGACGACCTGGGCTTTACGACAATGTTCTGGCAAGAGGGCGGCGCGGTAGACGAGAGCTTCACCCCCGCCTTCGACACCACCGGCGTCCTCACCAGCGCAAAGTAGAGCGCACGCTGATGATTTTTCTGGGACGGGGATTAAAAAATCATCGAGAGGATCGCCTGTTCGAAAAGTTGTCAAAATAGCCGCGTCCCAAAAAGACTGGTTATTGGGCGTTGACAGTTGGCGAGCCGTAGGTAAAATATCGACTTGTCCTGGGGACGTAGCTCAGTTGGGAGAGCGCTGCCGTCGCATGGCAGAGGCCGAGGGTTCGACTCCCTTCGTCTCCACCCATGGATTTGATAAGCCGCTGACATTGTGTCGGCGGCTTTTTTTAAAAGAAAGGGCTATACCATGGCCGAGCTTGAGTCCCAACCATTGTCCGACGAGGAGCGCGCCGAGTTGGAAGAGCTCCGCGCTGAGAAGGCCCGCCGCGAGGCTCGGGAAGAGGCCCGTCGCGAGCGTGAGGAGCTGGCTGCCCTGCGTGCCGAGCGTGCGAAGGCCGAGGAGGCCGCCGCGAACGCCGCATCCGCATCGGCGCCCGCGCCCGCACCCAAGCCCGCTGCTGCGAAGCCTGCACCTGCCGCGCCCAAACCTCAGCCTAAAAAGGCCGCCCGTCCCAAGTCCGTCGAGCCCAAGCCGAGCCGTGACGAGATGACCTTTGCCCAGCGCATGGTTACCTCCAAGGAGCCTATGGGCGAGAACGAGATCCCTGGCATGGCGCCGGCTCAAAAAATCATCATTGTCCTTGCCCTCATCGCGTTTGTCATCTTTATGGGCTACACGATCCTGACCAGCATGGGCCTGCTCTAACCGACTCGCATCGGGCGTCATGTCCGCATGCTCTGCTCTCGTCCAACCCTCAAATTCTGCACCACACATCCGAAAGGTCGCCCCATGGCTTTGACCGACATCTCGCATCCCACCGACATTGCAATGCTCACCGATCTGTACGAGCTCACTATGGCCCAGGGCCTGTGGGAGAGCGGCAAGGCCAATGAGCAGGGTTGTTTTACCGCGTTTTACCGCGACCATCCCTTTGGCAGCGCCTATGCCGTCATGTGCGGCACCGCCGAGCTGCCCGAGCTCGTCGAGAACCTGCGCTTTACGCCCGAGGATATCGACTACCTCG
Organism: uncultured bacterium; assembly: GCA_905215755.1. GTDB lineage: Bacteria > Actinomycetota > Coriobacteriia > Coriobacteriales > Coriobacteriaceae > Collinsella. Next base: position 9,436 of record CAJMRE010000009.1, on the reverse strand, counting down.
CCTCGCTTGAGGCCCCTGCCGGCGGCGCGATGTTCAAGTCCGCATTCCTCGACTACCTGCGCGATTTTCGTGCGCATGTAAATATCGACGCCGTCCCCGAGGGCGAGCTCGTCTTTCCGCGCGAGCCCATGGTGCGCGTCACCGGTCCTGCGCTCGAGTGCCAGCTGCTTGAGACGGCGCTGCTCAACATCGTCGGGTTCCAGACGCTTGTCGCCACCAAGACGGCGCGCGTGGTGCTCGCCGCCGACGGTCGCCCCGTGGCGGAGTTTGGCCTGCGCCGCGCCCAGGGTCCCGATGGCGGCCTGGCCGTTGCGCGCGCGAGCTACGTTGCCGGCTGCTCCTCTACGTCCAATGTGCTCGCCGGCCGCCGCTATGGTATTCCCGTCTTTGGCACGCATGCGCACAGCTGGGTGATGAGCTTCGATTCCGAGCTCGAGGCCTTCCGCGCCTTTGCCAAGTCGAGCCCCAAGAACTGTACGCTGCTCATCGACACCTATGACGTGCGCGAGGGCTGCGAGCATGCCATTACGGTTGCCAAGGAGATGGAGGCGGTGGGCGAGCGTCTGTCGGCTATTCGCATCGACTCCGGCGACCTCGCCAAGCTCTCCAAGTATGTTCGCGGCCGTTTTGATGCCGAGGGCCTGCCCTATGTGGGGATCTCGGTTTCCAACGATCTTGACGAGTACACGATTCAGTCGCTGCTGGACCAGGGCGCGCCCATCGATAGCTTTGGCGTGGGTACCAAGCTCGCGACCTGCTATGACCAGCCGGCGCTGGGTGGCGTGTACAAGCTTTCCGCCCGCCGTGCGAGCGAGGCAGATCCATGGACGCCGGTGGTCAAGCTCTCCGAGCAGCCCTACAAGCGCACGATCCCGGGCGTGCAGCGCGTGCGCCGTTATTACGACGGCTTTGGCGGCCCGGTCTGCGACATGATCTACGACGAGGACCATCTGGCGGGGGAGGGCGCCGCGCGCGGCAATACCCTCGTGGCCGTGAATGATGCCGCCCTGGTGACCGATGTGTCGGAGCTTGAGTATCGCGAGCTGCTGGTGCCGATCGTGCGCGATGGCAGTGCAGTGGCTCCGCGTGAGAGCATCCAGGACGCGCGCGAGCGCTGTGTTTGGGCGCTCGATCATCTGGACGCAGCTTTCAAGCGCTTCCTGTACCCGCAGACCTATGTGGTGGGCATGGAGCAGGGCCTGGCTCAGGTACGCGACGAGCTCGTGCGCAAGAACATGGCCGCGGCCTCTGCCTTTCCCTGGGCAAAATGATCCGCATGCGACGGAGGAAAACGGATCATTTTTCTCGCTTGCCCGTTCGTCCGTTCGCTGAACAGTCGATTGGTTTGACGTATGACGACTTCTTATAAAACGATGGTGGTAAAGATCGGTTCGTCCACGGTGGTGGGCGCCGACGGCAAGGTCAACCGCACCTTTATCGGCGGGCTTGCCGATCAGGCCGCAGCCCTGCGCAAGCTCGGCTGGCGCCTGGTCGTGGTGAGCTCGGGCGCTATCGCCTGCGGCTATCCCGTGTTGGGCTTCGACCGCAAGCCGGTCGGCGACCTGCCGAGCCTGCAGGCCTGCGCCTCGGCTGGTCAGTGCATCATCTCGTCGGCCTACGACGAGGAATTCCATGCACGGGATCTGCTCACCTCGCTCGTGCTGCTCACGCGTCACGACACGGCGCGTCGCACGTCCTACCTGCACGCGCGCGACGCCCTGCTGCGCCTGGTGGAGCTGGGCGTGGTGCCGGTCGTCAACGAGAACGACACCGTTACCGTCGACGAGATCAAGTTTGGCGACAACGACACACTGGCGGCGCTTGTGAGCTGCCTGGTTTCTGCCGATCTGTGCGTGACGCTCTCGGACATCGATGGCCTCTATACTGCCAATCCGCATGAGGACCCCACGGCCGAGTTTGTTCCTGTCGTGCATAAGATCGATGCCAAGATTATTGCCTCGGCGGGCGATTCTTCCACATCGGTGGGCACGGGCGGCATGATTACCAAGATTCGCGCGAGCCGCATCCTGATGACGGCGGGCATTCAGAGCGTGATTTGCTCGGGCGAGGAGCCCGATGCGCTCGTGCGCCTCGCCCGCGGCGAGAGCGTGGGCACGCTGTTCGATCCGCCGGCGGAGCGTCTGGACATCGCACCCCGCAAGCTGTGGATCGCACTGGGCGACAAGGCGCATGGCTCGGTGACGGTCGATGATGGTGCTGCGAAGGCGCTGGTCAGCCGTGGTTCTTCCCTGCTTGCGGTGGGTATTCGCGAGGTCGATGGCCAGTTTGCCGAGGGCGATGTGCTCGACGTGTGCGACCCGAGCGGTATGGTTGTCGCCCGCGGTATCGCCGAGGCCGATTCGGACGTGCTGGAACTTGCTGCCGGTCGCCGCCAGGACCAGATCGCCAGCAACCGCCTGCTCGCTAACCTGGCCGAGAAGCCGGCGATACACAGGGATAATTTAATCGTCTTCGCATAACCAATTGACGCTGCAAACGCCCCTAAGCGGCAATCTGACGTTCAATCGTCGGGCATGACCAGAAGGTCAATGCCCTCCTCTTTCACGTCACCTTGCTCGCTTAGGGGCGTTTTCGCTTTCCGTTCTCTACCTGCGGCATTGTCGTTGCCGGCACTTGTTCGGCACTTGGGGACGTTCTTTTTGTGCCGGCAGGTGGGGACACTCCTTTGCTAGAAGATCTGGCGCAGGTCTCCTCGGTTGAGGGCTTCGTTGAAGAGGTGCTTGAACACCACGCTGCCGTGCAGGCCATCGTGTTCAAACTCGTTCGTCACCCAGGCATGCGAGTTGCCCACGCGACTGAGCGTGTCGAGCTGCAGACCCGAATCCACGTACATGTCATCGAAGTACACGGCGGCCTGGAGTGGCACTTCGTTGCAGGCCAGGCGCTGCGAGTCGTAGATCTTGTCCCAGCTGGTGTCTTCCATCAGCAGGTCCATGGCGGGCTTGAAGGGCTTGAGCTCGGGCATCTGCTCAAACATCCACGGGAACATGGCCTCGCCGGTAAACATGAGCGGGCGCGCGAGCGTGTCGAACTCGGCGCGGTGTGCCTTTTCCTCTGCCGCGGCCCAGCGAATGGGCATGGTGTCGCCGTCGGCGTAGATGAACTCCTGCAGCGTCCAGTACAGCGGATTCGTGCGTGTGTTGGTGCGCTCGAATGCGCGCATCAAAAAGCCGTCGGATACCGAGGAGCCGCAGCTCAGCGTGCCATCGCCATCAACAAACGCGTGGTCGATAATCCAGTGCATGCGCTCAAAGTTCGGCTTCATACCAAAGTCGCTGCCCATGAGCTGTAGGCGCTCGACCGTCATCGGCGAGCCGTCGGGCAGCACGGGCTTCTGTGCCTCGAGCGCATCGGCCAGGGCTGCCACGCGCTCGACGTCGGCGGGGTAGCGGTCGTAATACTGCTGCGTCTTGGCGGCCATGCGCGGGAAGGTGTGCGCGTAGACCTCGCTGGCGCTCGCCGGCACGTGGGGGATGCCGCCGCAGGTAAAGCTCGCCGCCACGCCCTCGGGGAAGAGCGACAGATAACTCAGCGTCAAAAAGCCGCCGTAGCTCTGGCCGAGCGTGACCCAGGGCTTACCGCCAAAGCCCACCAGGCGCAGGTACTCAAAATCGCGCACGATGGAGCTGACGAGGTGGCGCTTGAGGAAGTCCGCCTGCGAGCGTGCGGCATCGGAGCCGGCCGCCGTCGCGCGCTCGCCCAGAGCCGCGATCGTACGCCCGTCTACACAGCTGCTGCGCCCCGTGCCGCGCTGGTCGGGAAGGACCACGCGGAAGTGTTTGACGGCTTCCTCAATCCAGCCGTCGCTCGTGGGTGAGAGCGGACGCGGGCTCTCGCCACCAGGGCCGCCCTGCAAAAACAGGAGCAGCGGCAGATCGTCGTTGATGCGGTCGGGCGCGCAAACCACGCGGTAGAAGAGCTTGATGCTCTCGGGCGCGCCGGCGATTGGTGCCGGCATAGCGCCGCGGCGCATGGTGTTGCCGACGGCCAGGAGCATCGGCTCCAGGCCGCGCCAGTCAAGGGGGACGTCGATGCTGTGGTCCTCGACGTAAAGGCCGGGGACGTGGTACGAAGTGATGAGGGCCATGTGAGTCTTCCGTTCGTTGCGGTGTTTCGGGTTGACCAATTCTACCGCCGCGGGCGAGGCCATGCGCAAATCGGCTACCATGGTTGCAAACTTCTAGGAGAAAGGGCCGCCCATGTCGGTCGATATAGCCACGTATGTCCACGATCTTGCCGTTGCCGCCAAGGCAGCGTCGGCCTCGCTTGCCACGGCGAGCGATGAGCAGCGCCAGGAGGCCGTGCGCGCCATGGCCGCAGCACTGCGCAACGGTGTCGACTCCATCGTCGCCGCCAACGAGCTCGATATGTCCGCCGCGCGCGATGCGGGCACTTCGGCCGGTCTGCTCGACCGTCTGCTGCTGACGCCTGAGCGCGTCGAGGGCATGGCCGCCGGTTTGGAGAAGCTCGCCGAGCTGCCCGATCCCGTCGGCCGCGTGCTCGACCACCGCGTGCTTGCGAGCGGTGTGGACCTGACCCGCGTGAGCGTGCCGTTGGGCCTGGTCGCCATGGTCTACGAGGCGCGCCCCAACGTGACGGCCGACGCCGCAGGCATCTGCATCCGTACCGGCAACGCCTGCATTCTACGCGGCGGCTCGCTGGCCTATCACTCGTGTGCCATGATCGCCGAGCTGCTGGCCGATGCGCTCGAGGCCAAGGGCTTCCCGCGCGAGGCCGTGTCGATGATCGAGTCCACCGACCGCGAGGCCACTGGCGAGCTCATGAAGCTCCGCGGTATCGTCGACGTACTCATTCCGCGCGGCGGTGCAGGCCTGATCCAGCGCTGCGTGCGCGAGTCGCTTGTGCCGGTGATCGAGACGGGCACGGGCAACTGCCACATCTACGTGCATGAATCCGCCGACTTTGATAAGGCGCTCAACATTATCGTCAATGCCAAGACCCAGCGCGTAGGCGTGTGCAATGCCGCCGAGTCGCTGCTGGTCGACCGTGCCGTTGCTGATCGCTTCCTGCCCGCAGTCGTTGCCGTGCTGCACGACCACGGCGTACTGATTCACGGCGACGAGGCCACGTGCGCCGCATGCGCCGACGCTGGGCTTGCCGAGGGCGACAACTACGTCGCCGCGACTGAGGAGGACTGGGGTCGCGAGTACCTGGCGCTCGAGATGAGCGTGAAGGTCGTGGCAAACGAGGACGAGGCCATCGCACACATCAATCGCTACGGCACGATGCACTCCGAGGCCATCGTTGCCGAGGACACGGATGCTTGCGAGCGCTTCCTCGATGCGGTCGATGCCTCGGCCGTGTACGCCAACGCCAGCACTCGCTTCACCGACGGCGGCGAGTTTGGCCTGGGTGCCGAGATCGGCATCTCGACCCAAAAACTCCACGCCCGCGGCCCCTTTGCCGCCGAGGCCCTCACCACCTACAAATACAAGCTCCGCGGCACCGGCCAGGTCCGCCCCTAAACCCCTCGTAAACGAAAAACCACCACAAAGGTGCCTGTCCCCTTTGTGGTGGTTTTAGGTGGCGTGGGCGGTTAGGCCTGGAAGGTATCGCGGTCGGGGGCGAAGGACTGCATGGCCGCGATGGTGCGGTCAAAGAGCTCGGGGAGCTCCCAGCCCAACATCTCGGCGCCCTGCGAAATCACGTCGCGCGAGCAGCCGGCGGCAAAGCGCTTGTCCTTGAACTTCTTCTTGAGCGACTTGGTCGTAAAGTCCATAACGCTCTTGCTCGGGCGCATGATGACTGCAGCGCCGATCAGGCCGGTGAGTTCATCGCAGGCAAACAGGATCTTTTCCATCTGCAGCTCGGGTTTGGGCAGCGAGGTATTGAAGTCCGACGTGTGCGTCTGGATGGCGCGAATGAGCTCGGGAGACGCACCTTCGCCCTTAAGAATCTCGGCAGCATAGATGGTGTGGTTCATGGGGTCGTCCTCATGCTCCTCCCAATCCAGGTCGTGCAGCAGACCGACGATGCCCCAAAACTCCTCGTTCTCTGGGTCGAACTCGCGCGCAAAGTAGCGCATGGTGCCCTCGACCGTCTCGCCGTGGGTGATGTGGAACGGATCTTTGTTGTGCTCGTTGAGCAGTTCGAACGCACGGTCGCGGGTGATTCCGGCGGTAAGCGGCTCTGCCATAAGAGACTCCTTGTGCTCGTGGGTATCGATAAGAATGAATACTACTAGAACAAGAAAACCACCACAAAGGTGCCTGTCCCCTTTGTGGTGGTTTTTGGCGCGGATGGGTTAGTTGAGGGCGGCTTGGGCTAGGCGAGCTTCGGCGTCCTCCTCGGTGACGCCCAAGGCCACGGCGAACTCCTCGATGGAGCGGCGTTTGGCCTCCTTGAGTACGCGCATGTAGTAGGAGCTGGGTTTTTTATCAGCTTCCTCGGCCTGGCGAATGCGGTGCATCATGGTCTTTGCCACGCGGACCGTCTCGGGCGCGCCCAGCTTGAGCTGCTGCTTAAAGTGTGTCTCCTCAAGCGAGCTGTTGCGCTCGGTAAAGGTGTCGCACTCCAGCTCGTCATAGTGGCTCAGCAGGTGCTCGGCATCTTGCTGCGAGATGGCGGCGTGCAAACGGTCGGCCTGCGCCACGGGGTACATGAGGATCGTCTGCGCATGTCCCTGCTTGGTCTCGAGCAGTAGCATGGGCTGCGGTGTGTCGTCCCTAAAACCGACGACGGTGCAGACTCCCTGACCCGGATGAATGACGTGTTGACCGATTGAGAACATGCTACCTCCAACTTATACGAATTTACGTATGTCTAGAATAACACGCTGACGTGCGCAAACCCTTACTTTATGCAGGAAAAGCACACAACTCCGATAGGTAAGAGTATTCGATAACAGGCGCAGCTCATTCACACCTTTATGCATTTTCAACGCCTGCATAATCTGCAGGCAGACTGGCATCTTTGAGTGACTCCATGCAAGCTGTAGTCAATTTTGTGCATATGCAATATCGATTGGCTTTACCCTGCGACAGTGCCCGTCGCTTGTGATAGAGTGCTACAAACTCTGGCTTTTGCCCTACGAGTGACCAAGAGCTCGGGGGCTTTAACACAAGGAGGATCTATGCCCGAGAAGATTGAAGAGCTGGTACGCGCTGCGCTTGCTGCGGCCCAGGAGGCCGGCGACCTTTCCGCATTTGAACTTGACGATTGCGCTATCGAGCGACCGGCTGACACTTCTCATGGCGAGTGGACCTCTACCATGGCCCTGAAGTCCGCCAAGCTGGCCCACTGCGCCCCGCGCAAGATCGCCGAGGCCATCGTTGCCCATATGCCCGAGGACCCCGCGATCGAGAAGGTCGAGATCGCAGGCCCCGGCTTCATCAACTTCTACCTCTCCGTTGCCGTCAAGAATGCCATCTTTGGCGAGGCTCGCGAGAAGGGTATGGACTTCGCTAAGTCCAACGTCGGTGGTGGCCTGAAGACCCAGGTCGAGTTCGTTTCCGCCAACCCCGTCGGCCCCATGCACATCGGCCACGGCCGCTGGGCCGCGCTGGGCGACTCGCTCTGCCGCGTTATGGATCACGCCGGTTACGACATCCAGCGTGAGTTCTACATCAACGACCACGGCTCTCAGATGAACACCTTCGGCAACTCCATCAGCACGCGCTATATGCAGCTTGCCGACATCATCGCCAAGCAGGGCGTGGATATCGACGAGGCTCACAAGCTGCTGATCGCCGACCGCGACGCCTTTGTTGCCGACGAGAACGACGAGCATCCCGAGACCCATCCGTATCAGGACAACTTTGCCGAGACCCTGGGCAAGGACTCCTACGGCGGCGACTATATCATCGACGAGGCCGCCGAGTTCTGGCGCACCGACGGCGATAAGTGGGTCAACGCCGATCCGCAGGAGCGCATGGAGAGCTTCCGCGAGCGCGGCTATGTAAAGATGGTCGACAACATGCGCGACCTTTGCCATGCCGTTAACTGCGACTTCGATCGTTGGTTCTCCGAGCGCTCGCTGTATGTGAAGGACACCGAGGGCGAGACCGCCGGCACCTCCGCCGTCGACCGCGCTTTTGAGAAGCTCGACAAGATGGGCTATCTCTACACCAAGGACGGCGCCCTGTGGTTCCGCTCCACCGACCTGGGCGATGACAAGGACCGCGTTCTGATCAAGTCCGACGGCGAGTACACCTACTTCGCCTCCGACGTCGCCTATCACTGGGATAAGTTCCAGCGCGTCGACCACGTCATCGACATCTGGGGCGCCGACCACCACGGCTACATCGAGCGCGTCCGCTGCGTCTGCGACGCTCTTGGCTATCCCGGCAAGTTTGAGGTTCTGCTGGGCCAGCTCGTCAACCTGCTGCGTAACGGCAAGCCCGTCCGTATGTCCAAGCGCAAGGGCACCATGGTGACCCTGCAGGAGCTTGTCGACGAGGTCGGCTCCGATGCCGCTCGCTACACGCTCATCTCCAAGAGCTCCAACCAGATGGTCGACTTCGATATTGAGGCCGTTAAGAAGCGCGATAACTCCAACCCGGTCTATTACGTGCAGTATGCTCACGCCCGCGTGTGCTCCATCCTGCGCCGTGCCGCCGACGTTACGCCCGAGCAGGCTGACGAGATGGGCATGAAGGCCGTCGCCGCCAAGGCCATCGGTGAGAACGTCGATTACTCGCTGCTGACCGACCCGACCGAGCTCGCCCTTTCGCGTAAGCTCAACGAGCTCACCGACCTGATTGCCAGCTGCGCTCGCGACCGCGCCCCGTTCCGTCTGACGCACTTTGCTGAGGAACTCGCCGGCGACTTCCACAGCTTCTACGCTGCCTGCCAGGTTCTGCCGAGCGAGGGCCGTCCCGTCGACCCCGAGCTTTCGCGCGCCCGTCTGGCCGCTTGCGACGCCGTTCGCGTGACGCTCGCCCTGGTGCTCACCCTCGTTGGCGTTTCCGCGCCCGAGCAGATGTAAGCTACGGATCATTTGACCGTGTAGGTTCGGCTTTGCTGAGCCCTATAAGCCCGATCTCCATGCGGAGGTCGGGTTTTTTGCGTTTGGTGAGACTATTTGGTTTGCTGGGAAATGCTACCAAATTGCAACTATACCGGTTTACGGGGCTGAATCGCCAACTGGCGACCATGGTGCCAATAGTGAAATTAAACCCGCAGGTAGATGGCTTATTGTTTCATGATAATGCAGGGTATGGTTGGCTTGCAGCATCCTGGCCCCGTAATCCGGCGTAGTTTTGAAAATTGTCCCTTGGGGACGGAGGAAAACGGATCATTTTTGTCTCGAAGAGGGGTGGCGGGATACCGTCCGTCACGAATTGGGCTCATCTCCTACGTTTGGACGCATATCCCGAACCATGCCGAAAAGTACGAAATTAAAACCGACGCTCCTATAAGTTGTCAAGAGGCAGTTTGCGGGAGCGTTCTCTCC
>CAJMRE010000008.1 GCA_905215755.1 uncultured bacterium | reverse complement strand
AGCTTCCTGATCTCGACGTGGTTGCGCTCGCAGGCGCCCTTCTGGTCGCTGCGCCCGGGATCGCAGTAGAACAGCCTCGTCTCGCCCGGCCCCTCGCCGAGCAGCGCCGCGACCGCCGCCTCGTCGGAGAACTCGGCGCCGTTGTCGGTGAGCACGGCGCGGGACGCGCACGGCGGTCTTCTCCTCCAGCGGCAGCGCGAGCTGCAGCCTGCTGGGGCGGTGCAGCAGCAGGCTGCAGGCAGGCGGAGTCCTGGAGTGGATGGAGATGGCGAACGACCCGTGCTCCTGGCTGAAGCGCTGCCTGTGGCGCTTCACGGGGATGTCGCCGCGGAACCTGCAGACGCATCTCTACTTGTACGTCTACCTCTTCAGGGTCCACCAGACGCCAGAGATGGGACCCGACCGAAAGGGTGGCGTGCCATATCCTAGTGGATGATGTGACCTACCGTTGCTTAAGGTAGGTACGGTAGGTCGCGTTACAAAAACTGTTGGAATTACTAAATAAAATACGGACGCCAGTCAACATCGTATTTTCCCTCAAGTCCGCGGTCTCTAACGTACTGCGCCGGGACGCCAGCGTATACACCACGAGGCTTTCCTTGCCCCTTATAAACGCTGCCCGCACTCAAAACTGAACCTTCCGCCAGGGTGCTTCTATCGAGAACAATGGCCCGCGTGCCTATCCAGCAATAGTCCTCTATGACAACTTTTCCTTCTCGATACTGGAAAGAGGAGCTTTTCATGTCGTGCGAAGCGGTGACGATTACGGTGTAGTTGCTGATATTGACGTTGTCTCCAATCAGCAAACCTCCCCTACCATCCAGATGACATCCGCTGTTAATGTAACTATGCTCCCCAATGCTGATACCGTGGGGTCCTTGAATCTTGGCTCCCATGAGTATCCTCGAGCCTTTGCCTATCTTTATGCCGGCGAGGCGATAAAGGGGCTTTCTCAGAGCCCAACACGGAATGTGCCCGACGATGCAGTCGAGTAGAATTTTTTGAAAGTAACCGAATATGGTTAGTAGTTTTCCCTTCACTGTGAGTCCTCAACACCTCGTTCGTCCGGTTTTCTAAATGTGCGCATTGAGCCACTTCCAAGCCGAGGCGTCGGAGTACCGCTCAAGCGCTTACAGCTTCCAAGAGACATCTCGGCGAATCACTTTTGCAGGCAATCCCCCAATCAACGCGTTCGGCTCATCGAACCTCCTAGTCAAAAGCGCCCTTGCCGCCACAATGCACCCATCGGGTATACTCGATCCTTTGAACACGCCGACATCTGCTGCGATCCACACATGGTTTCCCACATGAACGCCGACAGGAGCGTTGGTCTGCTCCCCATCCGGCCCGAATACCGTATGCCCGTCCATGTCGCGAAGGGAGACGTTCCACCCGAGTAGGCAATCGTCGCCCAAGACAATCTCATCATTGCACCAATAGCAGCAATTTTTGTTGCTATTGAAATTGGCGCCGAAGATCAGATGCCCGCCCTCGACGCGCATCACGGTGCCCTCGCAAAGGTTCGCGACCCCGTCGAACTCGATAACGCCGCCGTTGGCGACGATCACTGCCGCACGGTTGCGCGAAACTCCCAAGCTGCCGCCGAAGCCGATTCTCACGCCGAACCGAGTCGGGTGGGAAATCCGCATCGACCCCCTTCGCAGGCCCTTAACGCTAACGCGGTTGGAAAAGAGGACGGGGATACGCACCCCCTCCCAGCCGAATAATTTTATGTTAAGCAATAGCGACCTCGGAATAGCGAGAGCCACCTTGGCGCGGTTCACGAATCCCATCAAAAAACTCCTCGGCACATCGAAAACGTCCACGGCGCGTTGAACGCGTCAATCATTCAAATCAATCAGTCACGCTTGAACAGGTCGCGCGTGTACACCTTGCCAGCAACGTCGGTCAGGTCGTCGCTCCAGCGGTTGGCCACGATCACGTCGCACTCCTGCTTGAACTTCTCAAGGTCGTGCGTTACCTCGGAGCCGTAAAACCCGAGCGCGTCGAGTGTAGGCTCGTACACCACCACGGGCACACCCTTGGCCTTCAGGCGCTTCATGATGCCTTGGATGGAAGAGGCTCGGAAGTTATCAGAACCGCTCTTCATCGTCAGGCGGTAAACACCCACAACGGGCTTGGGCTTGCCCTCATAGACGAGCCCCATCACGCGGTCCACGACCTGCTCGGCAACCCAATCCTTGCGGGTGCGGTTGGCCTCCACGATGGCTTCGATGAGGTTCTGCGGCACGTCCCTGTAGTTGGCCAGCAGCTGCTTGGTGTCCTTGGGCAGGCAGTAGCCGCCGTAGCCGAAGGAAGGGTTGTTGTAGAAGCTGCCGATACGGGGCTCCAGGCACACGCCCTCTATGACGTCGGCCGAGGACAGCCCGCGCGCCTCGCAGTAGGTGTCAAGCTCGTTGAAGTAGGCCACGCGAAGGGCGAGGTAGGTGTTGGCGAACAGCTTTACGGCCTCCGCTTCAGTGGTGCCCAGCACCAGCTGAGGGATACCCGGCGTGCCGTCGGCGTTAGTGCGCTTCAATTCGGCGGGATCGGCGCCTTGCGCAAGCAGTTCCGCGAACTCCTTCGCAGCGGCGACGGCCTCCCCATCGTCCTTGGGCGCGCCAACCACGATGCGGCTGGGATGCAGGTTGTCGTAGAGCGCCTTGCTCTCACGCAGGAACTCGGGGCTGAACACGATTCGTCTGTCATTAATCTTCTCGCGAAGCGACTCCGTGTATCCCACCGGGATGGTCGACTTGATGACAATCCAGGCGGTCGGGTTCACCTCGCGGATGGTCGCGATGGCAGCCTCCACGCTGGAGGTGTCAAAGAAGTTGCGGTCGGTGTCGTAGTTGGTCGGCGTGGCCACTATGGCGTAGTCCGCGCCCGCGCAGGCCTGCGTAGCGTCCAAAGTCACATGCAAGTCGAGCTTGCGCGTGCCCGCCTTGGCCTCGCCCAGGAAGCGCTCGATTTCGTCGTCCTGGATGGGAGAGATGAACTGCTTGAGCTTCTCCACCTTCTCGGGAATGATGTCGAGCGCGTGCACCTCATTGTGCTGCGATAGAAGCACGGCTAGAGACAAACCCACGTAGCCGGTACCGAAAACTGCAATCTTCATATCTTCACTCCTCAAATAACGAAACAAGAAACGTCAGACGAGCTCCTGCACGCGTCATCGCGCCGGAGCTCGCAAGGCTCAGGGTTCATCAAGGCTCGCTTCGGCGGCGGCCCTGTACATGCCGCCAATTGCTTGAGCCGAGTTCTCGGTGTCGACGATGGATTTCAAGGCCCTCCCCTTTTTCGCGAAGGCGCGAGGGTCGCCCGCCCAATCCAAGTAAGCGCGTTCGGCGGCGGCGATCAGCCCCCCGCACGGTGCGGGGCTTGCGTCTTCGTACGAGTAGACGAGTTCCGGGTCGAACTCCTTCAACGTCCCGTTCAGCGGACAGACCACGGTCTTCCCAAAGGAAAAGGCCAGATAGCAAGAAGACGAGTTCAAGCTGCTCTTCGTGTCCAGGGGAAGCAGAACGGCGTCGGCAGACCCGAGAAGGCTGCCGAGCTCCTCGTTCTTAACGAACTCCAGCGAGAGGTGCACGTTGTCCAGGCCAGCAGCCAATGAGCGGATTGTCTCGCGGTATTCCGCCGAGTTGCAGCGCCCGGTTATGAGGAAGTCTGCATGGTAACCCTTATCCTTGAAGTATCTGGCGACATCAAGAATCAGCTCGATGCCCTTATAAGGCCTCACGAAGCCAGAAAAGACGAACAGGAAGCTGTCTGGAGCTATGCCGAATTCAGCCCTCCAGTCTTTTGCCGAGTCGGGGTAGAAGCCCGTGTACGTAGGAATTGGGATCTTCCTTATCTTAGGCGCAATCGATGCGTAGCCGTCGGCCCTTAGTTGGTCCTCGAGCACGGATTTGGTCTCATCGCAAAGCACCACGACACGCCGTGCCGCCTTGCAAAGCGACCTTCGCAACTCAAGGGAGTAGAGCAGGTTCGACTTACTGAGAGTGTCATGGGGGACGCGGTTGTGGACGACGTAGATGATCCTGCCGCCCTTAGCGACGATGCGCCTGATGAGCAGCCGCTGTTTGAGGAGCTGACGAAAGCCGAAAAGGGCGTTTCGCGAATGGATCTCATCCGCCCAGTTGAGAAAAACGGGCATCGGCTCGTCGTCGTCGCGAGTGAAAAACTCGTCCATGCCCAGTATCTCACACCCGTTACGCTCCATGCCGTATTGCACGATGCTGGTGAAAGCGTTGTCCGTAGGGTCCTTGGGGCTGTAGACAACCCTCATAGCTATTGACCTCCTGTAAACCGGTGGTTCATTTTCTTAGGAGCGGCCTGAGATGCGACAGTTGCCCAGTCCGCCAATAGGCGAGCGCCATGATGCCGAGGACGACCGCGAGCTTGGCAGCCAGCGAGGCCAGCAAGGGAAGCTCTACGAAGTAGGACGCGACGCAGCAAACGGTGGCGGCAACCAAGCAGGCGATGACTTCGGGAAGAAAGGCCCTCAGGCACATTGGGGACTTATCAAAGCAAAGATGGAGGAGAAAGTAGCATATCGTGGCCATATGCAAGCAATAGGCGATCCCTATGCCGCAGGCGACCCCGAGTATCGAGCCCGACGCAAGGCCGGCGAACAGGCCAGCAAACGTTATGCAGGTGTTGATAAGCCCGTTTTTGAACATGTAGTCGGTATGCCCGAGGCTTTGGTAAAAAGCCCCGGCGGTGTTGCCCATCATCTGGAAGTAAACCGAAATGGAAAGCGCAGCGAAAACCGGGATGGCCTGCTCCCAGCCCGGGCCGTAAAAGACATCGATTATTTCGGCCGAGCAGCAGAAGAAGACAGCTGCCACAGGGGCAGCCACGAGGGAAAGTAGCTTCTCTGTTCTCATCCAGCAATCGTACACGGCCTCCTTGTCGTCTTGATGCTCGGCCATGAAGGGCTGGATGACTGACCCAATCACGCTGGAGAAGGCGTTCATGGGGTACGTGGTCAGTTTGTACGCTTTGTCGTAGTAGCCAAGTTGGGCGCTGCCCAAGAAGCGCCCAACGAGCATGTTGTCTAGGTTGCGGGAGAAGTAGTTTATGAGGGAGAAGCCGAACTGATAGGCCGTGTAGGAGAAAATTTTCTTAAGCGGCGCGAGGAAGTGCAGACTCACGTTGCGAATCGGCCTGCTGCACAGGTTCCATACGAGGACGATGGCGGCCGACAGCGCAGACTGCACGATAATGGCAACGGCACCTGCCCCGAAATAAGCCGAAACTATCGCCACAAGACCGGAGACGACGGTGGCGACCACCAGCCGCACCGCGATACGGTCGAACCGCTTGTCCTTCAGCATGAGCCCGTTGGGTACCATGTTCAGAGTTGAGAACAGCAAGGTTGGCGAAGCCGCGAAGCAAAGCCCAACCAGCCTGTCGTCCGAATAGAACATAGCGATGAGCGGTGAAATGGCGCAGAACAGCGCGGTGAGCGCAACGGCCAGCAGAACCGAGAAACCGAATATGCCGCCATAGTCCTCTTCGGTCAGATCGCGGTATTGGACAATAGCCGCTCCGATTCCCATATCGGAAAGCAGCGTGAAAAGCCCGATGAATATCGTGACGATGGCGACAAGCCCGAAATCCGAGGGGGTGATGAGACGGGCAAGCACTGCAGTAATAACAAGGCTCGCGCCCATGCTTATGTATTTGGAGCCTAGCTGGAAAACGGCTGCAGCCCTCATGTCCATGGATTTGCGATTCTGCAGACTCATGCCATCACCCCCCGATTCATGGGCTGTTTTGCGCAGCAGGTTGCTTCACGCCGCCTTTGCACAGAGGTGGGCTTAATTTTCGGAAATGAACCCTCAGATTGACTTTTCCCCTTCGCCTGACTAAAAGCGAAAGCGTCTTTATGCAGGAAGATAACGTCAGAGATGAGGAAGAGGAAGTAGTTGTATTGGATATCCAGCGTGAAATTCTCCACGAATCCGACAGCGAGTAGCACGGTAAGCCCGAGGAGAGCGACCGGGAAACGCCGCTCACGATAGAAATAGAGGTAGACGAGGCCTATCAGCAAGAAGAAGAGCACCGTGGCCACGATGCCGTAAAGCATAATCAGGTGAGCGTAGGCGTTATCCACGACGAAATGGTACTCGCCGCCAGTTGCGAGAGTATACCCCATAACGGGAGCACCCGAATAGTCGTTCCCGAACAAGCTAGGGGGCGCATAGCTATAGCTGGCGTTCATGAGGTAAAGCCGTCCCGTGACCAACTCGTTGAGGTCTGCCATGAGCTTGTTGAGCGGATTGTACTCGGCCATGAAGAAAAAGCTCGCACCGGCTACGAGCGCCACAAAGGCACAGGAGATCGGGATGGAGAGACGCGGGGATTTGGCGAGCAACGGGTACGCGAACGCCGCCACAATGAGCGCCATGAACACGATGCAGGAGGTTCGGGAGCTTGCAACGAAGTATACATACGCCAGGGAAATTAGGCACAGGGCCACGACCCTGCCCTTATGCTTGCTGACGTTGAGGTACCAATAGGCAATACAAATCTCGGCGATGCGCTCCCCCAATCGGTTCGGGTGCATGAAGCCCATGGAGTTCCTGACGGCGCGCGCATCGGTCGCGACCATCGTGTAGTTCTCCAAATAACCCGCGTAGCACGCCAGAAGAGTCAGCGCCGTCAACGCGCCGGCTAAAACGAGAGTGATCTTCGCCAAGGTCCTCAGGTTAACTCCTCTGCCGGAAATAACGAACAGGAAAATCCAGAATGGATACTGGAAGCCATAGCGCATCCCCAGAAAAGCCGCCAGTATTCCAATCGCAAGGACGACGACCCACTGAGCGATCGTCGAGCGAATAATAAGCATGCGCAGGAAGAGCATGCCCACGGAACAGTACAGGAGCGCATTGCATACCCCGTCCAACATCGGCACGACCGCAGTGAAGGCCGTCGTGCCGAGTATCTCCGCAATGCTGAAGCAGACGAAGGCGAAATAGAAGAGGAAGTCCTCTATGGTGGTTTCTTTTAGCAGGCTTACCAGGGGTTTTCGCGCGCGCTTATCCTGTGAACCGTCAACGCAGTCTATGCTCTTACCACTAGCCAATCAAGTCCCCCCAAGCCGCAACGTAGTTTTCGATGGCATACCTCTCGAAACGCGACCTTAGCGCTGCAAGCTCTTCCAGGTACTCATCCTCGGCCAGCCCGAGGATGCGGTTGACCCTGTTAGTAAGAGCACCGATATCGCCACTTTTGAACAAGTACCGCTCGTCACCGCCCAGCACCTCCGGAATCCCGCCGGCCGTGCTGCCAACCACGAGGGTGCCGCACTGCACGGCCTCGATAAGGACTCTGCCGAAGGCCTCGGGCCACTCGGAGGGCAGCACTAGCACCTTCGCCCTGCTCATCTCGCGGTAAAGTCCGTCCTTCGGCATCCAGCCGCATTTCACGATTCGCTCGCCTTCGGCAATCTCTTCGGCCAAGGGGCCACGGCCAATCAAGACAAGGCGCTCTCCGTTGGAAAAACAGGAAGCAGCCTTCGCAAGTGTCCTGATTCCCTTTTGCTCAGATATCGAGCCAGCATAGAGAACGTCCCGCTTTTCGCCGAAAGGAACATCGGGCACATTAATTGCCTTCACGGCATTAGGAATCACCCGGCATGATTCCTTGGTCATCCCATGCTTGGCGTACAAGTCAATCATGTACTGTGAGGGTGCGACAAGCTGGTCGATCCAGCGAAGCTGTCTAGCGACGGTATGCGTATATAACCAGCTGTAATCGACACCGGCAAATATACGCTCCAAAAGCAGGTTATCGCGCAGCGTCAGAATAACTCGAGCACCAGATTTATGAGCCGCTTGCCATAAAGAAGGCCGGTCCATAACAAACTCGTTCGAGTTCATAATTATCGTTTTATAACGATGCTCGCAGAAAAAGTCTAGGAATCGCTTTACGCTTGCCACGTTTGGTCGAAGATCCCTCAACTGTCCACGAAGGTTATCCCATGCAGAAGATTTTCCTCGCCCCAATGGCTGCGCCCATAGGTTGGCATATTTAGGAAAGGCCATCTCGTACACGGTAACACCGTTAAGGCTCCGACGTGCGTCCGTAGCTCCAAAAGTCAGGACATCACATCTCCCGAGGACTCCTTCAGCGATGAGCTGTGTTGAAATTTCTGCACCGCCCACGATATTGGGATCGTAATAAGGCGTTATCAGAAGCGCGTCAATCATGCAAAGCACCGACTTTCAATAGTCCGTAATACCATCTCAGCGCTTTTCTTCCACGAATAACGATCGAGTGCATCTTGTTTGGTTCCAGCAGTTGGTATAGCAAGGATTGCATCCATATCGATATTGTCATAAACACCAGGATCGATATAACGAACCGAATTCCCGTAGACTTCCGGAAGGGCCCCAGCTGAAGAGATGACACAATCTGCACCTACACTCATAGCCTCTAGCGGCGGAATGCCAAACCCTTCATCAAATGAGGGATGAAGAAAAGCCTTGCAATGAGCCATCAGCCCTTTCATTTCCTCATCTGAAAGGTAGCCGGTGTACATCAGGTTGTTGAGCTTTCCTGTAATGCATCCGTCATTCGTTCCGACATCAAGACCGGTGACTACAAACTGATACTGTGGATTTTGCTGAGCAGCACACTCAACCCATCTGAAATTTTTATAGGGGTAACGACTTCCGAGAGAGAAAAAATAGGCTTTGTCTTCAAGTCCAAGGCGCTTGATAACAGTATCGTCCTGCTGCACTCGGAGCATATGCTGCCAGGCGCAGGGAATCACATGCATTTTTCCGGCATCGCAACCATAGTGTGAAATAAGCTGCGACTTGGCATATTCGCTGTCCGTAAAGACAAGAGTCGCCCCATCCAGCGATTTTCTTACGCGGTTCATATAGTGGCGAAGCCTCAACGCGGACCATTTTTCAAAGTAAGACTGCGAATTATCCTCAAGGATGCAGTCGTAATCGAAAACGCAGAATTTCCCACGCCCAGGGAATGCAAGAGTTAAATCGAGCCCTATACCGCCGGTCTTAGATACATAGTTTGGAAAGAAGATGCTCCTCCATGCAATCTTGGCGAACTTGGAATTGTGCGGCTTTTTAAGGTTGATGCATGAGATGTTTTTGTAATGCGGCGTTAGCGGCGTAATCTCCGGAACCGCCAGTAAAAATTGCAACTGCGTATTAACGTTAGACAAAATTGCGTCAAGCTCGGCAATCAGCTCTGTTGCGTTACGCTTGACCCCCGAGCCACGATTTCCGAACTCGTACCCATTGATAACTACTGTAAGGCTGTCGGTCATAGTGTTATTTCCCCTGAACGGTTTTTGACGAGTCGCCAGCAGTTCTGGCAAGGGATTCTTCAAACTGTTTAGAAAGCACCTGATAATCAAATCTCGCTAGATGCTTCTCAACTTGCCCGGGGTTTGCCCTCCACCCCTCAAGGACGTTAACCATAGCTTCGGATATAGCATTAACGTCAAGCGGGTCAACCTTTTGACCGCAATCGCCCACAACTTCGGGAAGCGAGGAGGTGCTAGAAACTATAACCTGTGCGCCACAGGATAGCGCTTCAAGCGGTGGCATCCCAAAGCCCTCATAAAGGGACATAAAGCAGAGGGCGCGACATGCGGAGTAGAGCGCTACCAGTTCCTCATCACATACATAACCGGTGACAATGATACGATTGCCATAAGGTGATTCCGCTATCGCCCTTTCAACATGCTCGTAGCCACTACCGGGCATACCAGCAAGAATGAGTCCACCTTTATAACCATTTGAGCAAATTTGTTCGAAGGCTTTAATTACAGAATAGGAGTTCTTGCCAGGGTGATCGACAGTACCCGCACACAAAAAAAAGTCTGATGGCCATTCTTTAGCCTTCAAGATGTTGAGAGCTGTTTTTAATTCCATTTTATGGAACTTCTGTCTGTCTACTCCGCAGTAAACAATATCGACTTTATTCTCAGGCGTCCCAAGATACTTATTCAAATCTTCCATGGAACACTTAGAAATTGTAATGATTCTGTCAGATAGCTTTGCAAGAAGAGGGTCTGCGATCTTTGTTCGATAAAACATACGTAATCCTGAAAATTTTCCAGGCACGTTGAATTCGATAAGATCATGAATGATTACCGAAGTCGGTCGCGTTTTAAACAGTAGCAACGAAAAGTTCGGGATGAGAGAGACGTCAGCCTTTTCCTTGCGAGCCTTGAAGGGGAAAACAAACGTCGTCCAAAGAAGATTTCCAATGGAACTCTGGCTGCTTACCCCATAGGTTCTTATGTGAACATTGTCTTTGGCAAGCTTAAGTTTCTGTGCCATGTCCTCATTTGCGTAAATGATGTACTCGTTATCATTTCCCGTGTGCTCGAGAAGAGAAAGGAGGTTTCGCCCGATACCCGTTATCTTTTTGCCGATGTATCCGCTAATGACTATCTTCATTTTTCGAGCGCCTCGCTTGTCTCATACACGTGCGCGTCGGCCTTGCTAGCAGCGGATAGTCCGTCGTTGATCTTGGCACACAGGTCGCAGGTGGAGCAGGCGTCGAGTTGCTCCTTGGTCACGCGGCCCTCCTCGTAGTCGCGCACGACCTTCAACTCGTGCATGTCGTAGGGCTTCTCGGTGAACAGCGCCTTCACCTTGTGCTTGAGTACCCACCAGCCGGGCTTCCAGATGTACTTGTGCATGGCCGGGCTCACCGAGCCGATCATCCAGCAGTTGCGGTCGCAGTGGCGGACCTTCGCGCGGACCCTCTCAGCCTGGTCGGAGTTCCAGAGCTCGTCCCAGGACTCCTCGTTGAGGTTGCCCATGACCTCCTTGTCCTTGGTGCCGTTGCAGGGCATGACGTCGCCGTAGGGGTCGATGAAGAAGGTGTCGAACGCCATGTCGCAGGGCAGCAGTCGGGGCTGGCCGTAGATGTAGTTGATGAGGCCGTGGTTGAAGTAGGCGCGGAACCACTTCTTGGGGCTGTTGGACCTGAGCAGCTCGTTGACCAGGTCCTCGAAGTTCTTGGCCACCATGGGGCGGTCGTGGATGATGTTCTTTGCCTCGACGAAGTAGAAGCTGTTGTGCAGCGACGCCGTGGCGAACTCCATGCCCAGCTCGTCGGAGATCTTGTAGAGGGGCACCAGGTCGGGCGCGTTGAGGTCCTGCACAGTCATGCCGAAGCCCACATCGGGGTGCTTGAGCTCGACGAGCTTCTTGAGCGTGGCGTAGCCGCGGTTGTATCCGTTATCCAGGCCGCGGATCTTGTCGTTGGTCTGCTGCAGGCCCTCGATGGAGATGCGGATGCCGACGTTGGGGAATTCCTCGCACAGGTCGATGATGCGGTCGGTGAAGAAGCCGTTGGTGGAGATCACGATGCGGTCGGACTTCTTGTAGAGCTCGCGCACGATGTCCTTGAGGTCCTGGCGGATGAAGGGCTCGCCGCCGGTGATGTTGGTGAAGTACATCTTGGGGAGCTTCTTGATCGTCTCGATGGAGAGCTCCTCCTCCGGGCGACTGGGCGCCTTGTAGCGGTTGCACATGGTGCAGCGCGCGTTGCAGCGGTAGGTGACGATGACGGTACCGTTGAGTTTCTTTTCGGCCATTTCTATCTGATACTCCTTTTGAGCTTTAGGTAGCGGTTGAGATGAATGAAGAGATTGAAAGTCTTGAACCGTCAAGATGACAATCGTGAAAAAGAGAGCGTTTAAATCCAATCGCCAGACAAGAGATCATCTCAGGGATATAAACGCAAATTCGGAAGCGCGCCAAATTAGAACATCACAACCTGAAGTCCTACTGCGAAGATGACGTACATTAGGCACATGAACAATACGCGATGAGGTGCAACTGAAGTTTTACCTATCGCCTGAATAAACAAGTAAGGTTCGCTCGACGACGGAATTCCAGTCGAATGCAGCGGTGACACGCTTGCGGGCGGCTTCGCCCGACTTTGCAGTCTTATTGGGATCGGTAAGAAGTATCTTCAGCACACGACCGAGGTCGTCCGCATCACCCTTCTTAAATGTGAACCCCACGCCGCCCAAAACGTCAGCGCACTCTGGAATATCGCTCGTCACGCAGCATCGCCCATACGCCATAGCCTCTAACAGGCTCATGGGCATACCTTCAATGTCGGATGGCAGCACATATGCGTAGGCGTTGGAATACAGTTCCTCCAGGGCCCCACCAGAAACAAAGCCCGTAAACAAAATGCGACTGTCACCCTTTGCCAACTCGTGAAGCGATTCCTCAAACTCCGACGTATCCGAGCCACCGCCGGCAATCACTAATCGCTTTTCAGTGTCTAGCTTCTTGAATGCCTCTATAAGAAGTTCAGGTCGCTTCTCGGGCACCAAACGCCCCAGGTACAGGAGATAGGAGTCCTCGTCGAGCGCCCACCTAGTCTTAATGGTATCTACGGTCCTTGCGATTGGTACATCTACCCCATTAGGTATAAGTACGGCATCGCGGTCATATGATTCCTTGAAATAAGCTTTATTAGCTTCCGAAAGCACGATGAGGCCGTCAGCCTGTCTTGCCGCAACCTTTTCACCCATCTTGATGTATGTGCTTGCGAGACCACCCCACTTAGCGCGCTGCCAGTCGAGTCCGTGGATGGTTGCAACGGTACGGATGCCCGCATGCTTGGCCAGCAGTAGCGGAACACAGGGCCCTTCGGCGTGGTAGTGGATGACATCTGGGCGCTCCCTGATTGCGACAAGAGTTGCAAAAAAGGAAGAGCTAAGAGCTGCAAGACCTTTTTTGTCTATGGTCCTCACAGGCACAACATGCACCCCGTCAACAACACGCTCTTGTTTCATCGAAACGTCACCAGTCATAACATCGGAGCCGCTTCTATCGTAGCAAGTCACCTCATGTCCCAAGGCTGCCATACGCCGCGCCAACTCAGTCACTACGACCTCAACGCCACCCTCACGCGAGCCGTAGCGTTTATGTCCTATCATCGCGATGCGCATGTGTTATTCACCGAGATATTCATCGAACATCTCACGCAGGGTATTCTCGATCCTGCGCTCGGGATCCCAACCTAGATCTTTATGTAGCTTGGAATAGTCGCAGCAGATACTTAGCGTGTCCGCAGGGCGAATGAGCGCTGAATCTACCTCAACCTCGATCGGTCGGCTACAGAAACTCGTAACCGTCTTCAATAGATCTCTTAAGGGCAGGGCACGTCCAGACCCCACGTTATAGACCTCTCCAGCGCGACCTCCCTCTAGAATCAACCTGTAGGCACGTACTACGTCGCGCACATCGGAAAAATCGCGTGACACGTTCAGATTTCCCACGACCATCTTTCCGGGCCTACCGGATCGACTAATCTCGGCAGCCTGCCTGCACCAGCTAGGTAACACGAAGCGAGGGGGCTGCCCGGGTCCTGTATGGTTGAACGAGCGTGTTAGACAAACATGAAGACCGTAACGCTCGGCATACAGAGTCGCAAAGTGCTCCTGGGTGACCTTGGATATGCCATAGGGGTTGTTGGAGAGAGTTGGGTCGCCCTCGTTGAGCGGCCCAACTTTCGCGGCATATTCCTCAGAGGAGCCCACTAATAGCACACGTGGCATTGTTTCCTGAGACCGTGCGGCCTCCATCACATTCAACGCGCCCTCTACGTTCACCCGCATAGTAAGTGCGGGTGAACGCCAGCTCAGCCCCACTGAGCTAACGGCCGCCAGATTGACTATGTAATCTGGCTCAAACTCGCGCACTACAGCAGCGACGCCTTCATTGTCCGTTAGGTCACAGACATGGTATGCCGACACTTCGGACAACGGGCACATATCGCTCAGGTCTGAACCGCATACCACGTAGCCATGCAATACAAGTTCATGCGCAAGGTGTGCGCCAGCAAACCCGTTAACGCCGAAGATGAGAACGCGCTTCCCCATTAGGCCAGCTTCGCCTCTCGCTTGGCGATCTCAAGATCGTGCTCTACCATGATGCGACAAAGCTCCTCGCAGCTGGTCTTTTGGGGGTCCCAACCAAGGACCGTCTTTGCCTTAGTAGGATCGCCCCACAGGTTGACGACATCGGTCGGGCGATAGAAGTCGGGGTTGACGCAGACGAGCATCTTGCCGCTCGCCTTGTCATAGCCCTTCTCCTCCAAGCCCTCGCCCTCCCAGCGGAGGTCGATGCCGGCGTGCTTAAAGGACCACTCCGTGAACTCGCGCACGGAGTGCTGGACTCCCGTGGCGATCACAAAGTCGTCGGGCTCGTCCTGCTGCATGATGAGCCACATGCACTCCACGTAGTCCTTGGCGTATCCCCAATCGCGGAGAGAGTCGAGGTTGCCGAGTTCAAGATGGTCCTGGAGGCCCTTGGCGATACGCGCGGCAGCAAGAGTAATTTTGCGCGTCACGAAGTTCTCGCCACGACGCTCGGACTCGTGATTGAAGAGGATTCCGTTGACCGCAAACATGCCGTAGGCCTCGCGGTACTCCTTCATCATCCAAAAGCCGTACTGCTTGGCGACCGCATACGGGCTGTACGGATGAAACGGGGTGTTCTCATTCTGGGGAACCTCTTCGACCTTGCCATACAGCTCGCTTGTCGAAGCTTGGTAAATCCTGCAGGACTGATCCATGCCCAGCATATGGACAGCTTCAAGGATGCGCAACACGCCCAATGCGTCGCAGTCACCAGTGTACTCGGCCGCGTCAAAAGAGACACCAACATGGGACTGGGCGGCGAGGTTATAAATCTCGTCAGGACGAACTTCGCCCACGATTCGGATAATGGAGCTTGAGTCCGTTAGGTCGCCATCATGAAGGACGATGGAGCCTTCCGCAAGCAGATGATCAATTCTGTTCGTGGTATGAACCGAAGAGCGACGGACAATTCCATGTACCTCATAGCCCTTGGCCAAAAGCAACTCAGCTAGATAGCTGCCATCTTGACCGGTAATGCCAGTGATAAGTGCCTTTTTCATCTCTCAATTCCTTCCAATTTGTGAACTATTTCCAAAAAGCGCCCAAGCGCTCAATGTCCTCTTTAACGAGCGTCTCGCCATGCTGGACCTCGATAACGTGCAGTTCTCCTCCAAGCGCCCGTACCGAATGCGGAGTTGTTTCGGGTATCTGCAAGACAGAACCGGCACGAACCTGCTGGACTAGCCCGTCCAGAACGGCTTCGCCTTTACCTGAGATAACCGTCCAGACCTCCCCGCGGCGCATGTGGCGCTGGTAGTCGAGCTGGCCGCCGTCGCGGATGATCAGCTCCTTGGTGAGCGCCTTCGCCCCGTCGGGGAAGACGCTGCTGTCGATGACGCGGTACTCGCCCCACGAGCGCTGCTCGTACATGGGGCGGCTCTCTGCGACGGCGTTGACCTCGGCCTTGATGTTGGCCGACGCCTCCTTGCCGGAGACGAGGATGCCATCGGGCGTCGCCACCACGACGGAATCGGAGATGCCCGCGACGACCATCGGGAAACCGGTCTCGTTGATAACGTGGACGTTCTTGCAGGTCTTGGAATCCACCACGACGCGGCCGGAGGTGTACTCCGCCATCTCGTCGGTAAGCGTGTTCCAGGTACCAAGGTCCTTCCACTCACCCGTGTAGGAGACCGCGCCGATTGAAGACGCCCTCTCCACGACCTCGTAGTCGAAGGAATTCTTGGGCAGCTCGGAATAGCGCGAGCGGAACTCCTCGAAGGTCCCGCACTCCAGGTACTTGGCGGTGAGGCCGGTGAGCCAGCCGAGTCTGAACGCGAACACGCCGCAGTTCCAGAGGGCGCCCTGGGAGATCAACTCACGGGCGGTCTGCTCGTCGGGTTTCTCCGTGAAGCGCTCGACTCGGCGGGGCCAGGCCACCTCCGCCGCGGGCACGATGTAGCCGTACTTGCCGCTGGGGTAGGTGGGCTCCACGCCCATGAGGACCAGCTCGGCGAAATCCGACTGGACGGCCTCGTCGAGGCTCACGACGCTGTCGTAGTAGGCCTGGTCGGCATAGCTGTCGATGGGCATGACGATGACGGTGTCGCCCTCGGCTGCGCCCTGCTCGAGCGCGAGGTTCGCGCAGGCGAGCATGATTGCCGGGGCGGTGTCGCGGCGCTCGGGCTCGAGCACCAGCGCGTAGCCGCCCTCAACCTGTCGGCGGATGGACTCCTCCTGGCTAGCGCAGGTGGCGATGGTAATGTCGATATCCGCGTCGACGGAACCGATCTGGCCGAAGACGCGCTGGACCATGGAGACGTGGTTACCGTCCGCGTCGCGCAGGACCTTGAGGAACTGCTTGGAGCGGGTGCTGTTGGAGAGCGGCCACAGGCGCGTGCCCGAGCCGCCGGAGAGCAGGACGAGGTGGATCATTATCGGGTCCCTCCCAGTATCGACTTGGCGTCCGCGACCAGCGCGGCGAGCTTGACCTCGGACTCGGCGCGGTCGGCGCCCTTGGCGAACACATAGGCCTTGGCCTTGGGCTCCGTGCCGCTGGGGCGGAACAGGACTCGCGATCCGTCGGCGAGCCTGAACTCGAGGACGTCCGCCTCGGGAAGGCGCTGGGGCTCATC
The DNA here is from genome assembly GCA_905215755.1 of uncultured bacterium. GTDB lineage: Bacteria > Actinomycetota > Coriobacteriia > Coriobacteriales > Coriobacteriaceae > Collinsella. The sequence goes on along the minus strand of CAJMRE010000008.1, from coordinate 45,448 downwards.
GGTCGGGTTGGCGACGGGCATCGGCGCGCCCTGGGCGTAGTCGATGCGCTGCGTGACGGCGGTGCCGCCGATATTCTCCGGAGCGTGCTCTCGGAGGCCTGACATCATCGCGGCCATGTCGGATGCGCCCTCGGGGCCCTCGTATGCCTGGCCGAGAAGGGCACTCGACCAGAAGCCATATGTCTCGTAGAGGTGCTCCATGGCCTCATAGAGGTCCAGACCAAGCTTCTTCCAATGGGCGGCGAGCTCGCAGATGAGCATGGAGGCGACCACAGCGTCCTTGTCGCGCACGGACGTGCCGGCGAGGTAGCCGTAGGACTCCTCGAAGCCCATGAGGAAATCACCCTCGCGGCTCTCCGATTCCAGCACGCCGACCTGCTCGCCGATGAACTTGAAGCCGGTGAGCGTGCGGCGCAGCTCAAATCCGCGTGCGCGCGCGATATCGTCGGCCATGGGCGCGGAGACGATGGTGGTGCAGGCGACCTCGCGGGACATTTCACGACCGCCCTCGGCGGCCTTATCGGCAAGGAAGTCGAGCAGCAACAGACCGACCTCGTTACCGGTGAGCAATTTGTACTCACCTGCATGCGGAACGGCGATGCCGACTCGGTCGGTGTCCGGGTCGGTCGCCAAGAGCAGGTCGGGCTTAACCCTGTCACAGTACTCGAGCCCGAGCTTCAGCGCCTCGCGTACCTCGGGGTTGGGGTACGGACAGGTCGGGAAGTCGCCGTCGTGCACGCACTGCTCCTCGACGGTCACGACCTCGTCGACGCCGATGCCCTCGAGGACGCGGGACACGCACTCCAGGCCGACGCCGTGGAGCGGGGTGTAGACGATGCGGAGCCCCGAGCAGTCCTCTCCCGTTGACACCTTGAGCGTCTCATCGAGATACCGGTCGAGAACCCTTTCGGGGATCCATTGCACGAGGCCAGATTCCAGTGCCTCGTCGAGCGGCATCGCCTTGACGCCGTCGAAACAGTCGACGGGGTCGATAGCCGCCTGGATGGCCTCCGCCGCCTCGACGGTGATCTGGCAGCCGTCGGCGCCGTAGACCTTGTATCCGTTGTACGCGGCGGGGTTGTGCGATGCGGTGATGTTGACGCCGGCAGAACAACCAAGTTCGCGGACGGCGAAGCTGAGCGCGGGCGTGGGCTCGACGCGGTCGAACAGATAAGACCTGATTCCGTTTCCGGCGAGCACCTCGGCTACGCGGCGCACGAACTCCTCGGAACCGTGACGGGTATCGCGGCAGAGCGCTACCGTCGGGTTATCAAAGGAGTCATTAAGGTAGTCCGAAAGACCTTGTGTGGCCTTGCCTACGGTATAGACATTCAAACGGTTGGGTCCGAGTCCGAGCTTGCCACGCAGTCCGCCGGTTCCGAAAGTCAGCTCTCGGAAAAAGGAATCTGTGATTTCAGCTTCAGACAAAACCCGCAAGTCTTCGCGACGGTCACAGCGCTTAATCCAATGTTGATACTTATCTGATATCTCTTTATTCAACAAAACAATCTACTTTCAAAATAGTCGAACAAATCACTGGGAGTGGTGCGACTAGCTCGCTCCACTCCCAGTCAGGACCTCAATCACGGTCAGCATTACGATCTTCAAATCGGTAATTACGCCGCGCTTAGCGATGTATTCCAGATCACGTCGCACCATGCCATCGAAGTCGGTATCGTTGCGGTCGGTCACCTGCCACCAGCCGGTAATACCCGGTTTCACCGCAAGGCGCTGCAGGTCGTACTCGGTGTACTCCGCGACTTCATTCGGCAGCGGTGGTCGCGGACCCACCACGGACATCTGACCCAGAAAGACGTTCAGGAACTGCGGGAACTCGTCGATGGAGTGCTTGCGGATGAACTTGCCGATCTTGGTGACGCGCGGGTCGTCTTTCATCTTGAACATGGCTCCGGCGATCTCGTTCTGCTCCTTGAGGTCGGCGAGGCGCTCGTCGGCGTCCCTGTACATGGAACGGAACTTCCACATGCGGAAGGTTGACAGGCTGCCGTCGGAGCGGGTCTGCCCCACGCGGATCTGGCTGTAGAACGGGTTGCCCTCGCTCTCAAGGCGGATGGCCGCGGCGAGCACAAGGCTGGGTACGGCGATGACGGCCAGCACGCAGCCGCTGAACGCGATGTCGAACGTGCGCTTGACGGCCCGGTAGGCCAGGCGCGAGCGGTCCCAGTCCATGATGGATTGCATGGCCTTGTAGCGGCCGGCGCCCTCGCGCCGGTCCATGGCCTGAGAAATCAGCACCGCCCCCATGGGCGCATCCATTGCATACTTTGTTTTATCCGACACGTTCTCTTCCAAGACTTCGTCCCCAGATCGGGGATCCTCCCTGTTTTGCGAGAAAATCGCCAGCAGCTAGGCGATCGCCTTTTTAAGGTTGCGCATGACGCGCTGCTCGTTTGAAAGCACGGCAAGGCCAACGCGGGTGGTTACGCTTCGGCCGCACAGGTTGAGCTCCAGATAAGCAGTGCATTTACGTCTATTGATGTCTTTAATGAGGCCTTCGTGGCCCAACAGCGGACCAGCCGTTACTACGACCTGGTCGCCATCTTTTAGGGCCTCGCTCATGGGCACTACGCGGTCTCCCCTATGCGTAAAGCCGCCAATAAGCTGGACCTCTTCTTTTGCCAGCGGCACAAACTGACCGTCCTGGGATAACACCCGGGCAAAGTCGTCTATACGCAGCAGGTACTGTTGCACGGTCCGAGGATCTGCCGTATCGCAGATGAGATAACCGGGAAAGAGCGGCTTGGTCGTGACGATCCATTCGCCGTGTACCTTGATCTCGGTTTGATATTGGGGATAAAAGAGCTCTTGCATGGCACTCGCCGGCACCACGCGCTCGATGCGCTCGCGCATTACGTCTTCGCGACCGTTAATGACCTGGATCACATACCACACGAGCACCACCCCCTTTGCTGTCTTACGTGTGGCTCACGGGGTTTGGGCATGGCTTCGCCAGGGCGCTTGTGCGCGAAGGCGCTCCATATTCAAACCCTGAGCCCAGTCAGACAAGCACGTGGCTCTGCCCCACCGTGAACGGTATGTATACGTGCAGTTGCTAGAGACGCGGACGTGTATCGCAAAATGACCGCGACTCCAGCTGGCTGCGTGCGAACCAGTCAAGCGGGCACAAAACTGGACCGCACGCAAACAGCTGAAGACTGCTGTGATTTGCCGTAGCAAATCTTTGCACTGTCTAATGCGAGCTTATAAATAGCTGCAAAAGCAAATGCAAAATCGCGCATGGCAATCGATATTGGAGCTCGTGGTTTTTCTAACACCGCCGTTACGGCCGGATGCCGATCGACCCTGCGCTATGTGACTTGATAGAGCCTGAGCACAGTTGAACCCATGTAACGTTAGGTATCCTAGCACAAGCTATGAGCGAGACCGATTTGGGTTGCGTTGAACTACATATGCAACAAATCCGAGCTTGAGGGGGTTGTTTGCCTAAGTTGTTCATGTTGACGCAGGTTTATGGGGGTGTGTGGGTTGGCGTGCACTGCCCGAGTTGCAAGGTTGACGGCGCGAGCAGTTAAAAGTATTGCGTCTAGCTAACAAACTATGTACAGAACTTACGGGTTATTGCACAACTTTTTCTGGGTGTTTAGGTGTGAGCGTACGGTTTATGGGACGAGGTTGACGATCGCGTCCCCCAGTGCGAAGCTCTCCAAAAATGGAAGAGAATACATATAGAACATGCGTTCTATATCTGATAGAATAGAGTCAAAGGTATACGGGCAACGTGAGCCGGTGCGGAGGCCCCCAATGGTACGTATCGGCGGGATGGATGCTGTATTTACGGCGACCGTCACTCAGAGCCCTTAGGCAGGTACGCGCCCCTGCTGGCCGGCACCCATAAAGTTCGGCAGACAATCGAGTATCGAATTGGACATGCATGTGCCCAATGGATTGATGTGGAGCGCGAAAATGAATGGCAATCAGATTGTTCTCTTTGAATCCAACGACCGAGAGGTCACGATTCCTGTTGTAATTGACAAAGGAAGCGAAACTGTATGGCTGACCCGAAATGAAATGGCAGCGCTGTTTGATAGGGATGTCAAAACAATCGGCAAGCATATCAACAACGCTTTAAAGGAGGAATTAAGCGACGATGATTCAGTTGTCGCAAAATTTGCGACAACTGCAGCTGACGGCAAAAGATATCAAACTGATCATTACAGCTTAGACATGATATTGTCCATTGGATACCGCGTTAAATCTCAACGCGGTGTTGAATTCCGTCGCTGGGCAACCAATGTGCTCCACAAGTTTATTATTCAAGGACACGTTGAAAACGAACGTAGACTCGAGCAACTAGGGACAGTCGCTCAGATTATCGAGCGTCTACCCGAAGACCTCGGTTCTCGTGAGATACTCGATATCGTTGAGAGCTATATAGATGTCTTTAAACTGCTCGATGAGTATGATCGTGAATCCATTGATCGGCCCAAGGGACAAACTGGGATATACACACTCGAATACGAACTCTGTATGAGATTAATAGCCCAAATGCGCAGCCGATTTACGAGCGACCTGTTTGGCGTAGAAAAAGATGAGTCCTTCCGCAGCAGTATCTCGGTAATCAACCAGTCGTTTGGTGGCCAAGACCTATATCGATCCGTACAGGAAAAAGCTGCAAATCTGTTGTACCTCATCATCAAAAACCATTCATTTCTCGATGGAAACAAGCGAATCGGATGCAGCCTCTTTCTCTACTATCTCGATCGCAACGGACTGCTTTTTCGCGGCTTAGACAAACGAATCGCAGACAGCACGCTTGTTGCTGTCGCGCTCATGATTGCTGAGTCGAGACCTGAAGAAAAAGAGTCCATGGTCTCGCTGGTTATGAACTTTTTGGAGTAGATAGGACGCCGACACACAATCTTCCACTTGGAGGCAAACATCGATGTGGTGGTTTCGAACACGCACAACGAGAGTCAATCCTCAGATGGGAGTCTGAGAGTTTAGAAATAAAAAGGCCACTCAATTGAGTGGCCTTACATTCACGATGGTGGAGACGAGGGGGATCGAACCCCTGACCTCTTGACTGCCAGTCAAGCGCTCTCCCAGCTGAGCTACGCCCCCGTGACGACGAGATACTATAGGGGAAGTTGACGTGGGGTGCAAGGACTTTTTTGGCTCAGACTCTAAATACCTATTGATATAGGTAAGCGATGGCGGTGCCGGTGTGGACTTGAATCGTGGCTGTTGACCTGACGACGTTGCTGATGCCGGTGTCGGCTAGTAAACCTAACGAGGCGTGACCTAGTTCCCACTCTAGACCGTGTTCGCTGACCTTGGTGTTAGGGGCGATTGCGATGATGGAGAAGGTCTTGCCTTCGGCGTTCTCTATGGTCCAGGATTCGCCTGCGTGGAGGATCCTCGCCGTGGTCTCATCCTCAGCAATCCAGACTGGGGCGTCCTCGTAGCCCGCGAGCAGCCCCAGAACGGAAAGTGCCATATCAGGACGGCCGCCGGTGGCGCAGGTCGCAACCACCTCGGCACCAGGCCAGCGGCGGCGCACGGACTCCAAAGCCAACGCTAGGTCGGTATAGTCCTTATAGGGGTCGTGTCGCTCAACTTCAAAGTCGGTGGCGACATCGACCAGAGCACGTCCCTCATCACTTACGGTGTCGGCGTCGCCCACGTAGACGTCGCAGCCCAGGCCGGCGCCCAGCAGCGCGTCGAGTCCTCGGTCCACGGCGACAACGTGGTCGCACTCCCCCGCTAGCCTACGCAACAGATCCGCGCTTGCCACCACGGGCGAGCCGCAGACCACTAATACCTTGCAAGCCACAGCCCTCGCCTATCCCTCAAACGAAAGCACGCGGGTCAGATTCAGCTCCTCGTAGCTGTCGATAAAGATATCGCAGTTGGCTCGCACGTCATCGCGCTTCATACGGCCGTGCGGGTCATAAATACCCACACGCTTAAAGCCGGCGGTGCCAGAGCTCTTAAGGCCAAAGACCGCGTCCTCGAACACCCATGCGCGCTCGAACTTGTGCCCATGGCGCTCCTCCAGGCGGCGCAGCGCAAGCTCGTACACATCGGGGAACTGTTTGGAGCGTCCTGCCTCGCCCGTCGTGGTAACAAACTCCATGTAAGCGTCGAGCCCGGCACCAGCGAGCGCGGACTGCACCAGCTCGGCCGGCGTGGACGTAGCCACGCACATGGCAATACCCGCCGCCTTCGCCTGTTCCAAAAACGCCAGAAGTCCCTCGCGCGGCGGCACCTTGGAGTACCCATCAATCAAAATCTCGCTCAGCTCGCGATACAGCTCCTCACCATTCGCGCCAATGCCCCACGTGTCGTGGTAGGCCTGGCACTCGTCCTCCAGTGACAGGTGCTCAAATTGGGCAAAGTCATCCACGATCACGTCAATCCCGTGGCGGTGCAATAACTCGGGCTGGGCATAGCCCCAGACGGGGGTGCTATTAACCAGCGTGCCATCGCAATCGAAAATAAAAGCAACCTGGGGAGCGGCGGTATGGGACATAAACAAGCCTTTCGATGTCAAAGGGTAAACAACCTGCTAAAAACGTTTTACCAAACGTCAGCCAGACAATTTTGAAACCCAAATTGGTAAAACTGTCAAGAGTTTTACCACGGCAATTCTGCCAGTGGTCTAAACATGTCGCTTACCGATTAAACGCCCTCGCAAATCCGCTTTCGTCCATAAAACTAACGTACAGGTGTTATCGTAGTTTTTGCCGAAAGTTCCACCGAGCACGCGAGGTGGAACGAATCACAGAAACTTCGCCGTCCCTTCGATTCGTGCAGCCTTGGACCTTTCGCATCTAGTCACCAAGGCAATACGCTGCCGCGTCATGATGGGATCAAACGTGAGCGATACAAAGCTAAAGCCAGCAACCAAAAAGCCCGCCACCCGTAAAGCCGCCCCGCACGCACCGGAGCTCACCAAGGACGATGTCTATCTGTTTGGCATCGGTACGTGGGAGCGCAGCTGGGAAAAGATGGGCGCGCATCCCGACACGCAGCAGCGCACGCGCGGCTGGCGTTTTTGCGTTTGGGCGCCCGACGTTAAGAGCGTCCACGTTATCGGTGAATTCAACAATTGGGATGAACAGGCAAACCCGCTGGTGCCCGTGCATACGAGCGCCATTTGGGAAGGCTTTATTCCTGGCGCAGAGCAAGGTCAGCTCTATAAATACCTCATCGAGACCAACGAGGGCGAAAAGCTCTACAAGGCCGATCCGTATGCCTTTAAGGCCGAGTGCCCTCCGGGAACGGCGAGCGTGCTATGGACCCTCGATGGCTACCAGTGGAACGACGCCGCGTGGCTCAAGCGCCGCGCCGGCCACAACCACATGTCGCAGCCGCTCAACATCTACGAGGTGCATATTGGCTCGTGGAAGCGCCACGGTGACGCGCCGCAGGGCGAGCCCGACGAGTACGGCAACTACCCCGGTCCCATGGATCCCTTCCCCGCGCAGCGCGGCGAGTTCTACACTTACGACGACCTGTCGGTGGAGCTCGTGGACTACGTGCGCGACATGGGCTACACGCATATCGAGGTCATGCCGCTTATGGAGCATCCCTTCGATGGCTCCTGGGGCTACCAGACGACCGGCTACTTTGCCGCCACGTCGCGTTACGGCAACCCGCAGCAGCTCATGCACTTTATCGACGCGTGCCATGAGGCGGGTATTGGCGTGATCATGGACTGGGTGCCCGGCGGTTTTTGCGCCGACTCCCACGGCCTTGCCACCTTTAACGGCCACATGCTGTTTGAGCACGAGATTCACCCCAACTGGGGCACGCACAAGTTTGACTTCGCCCGCGGCGAGGTCCGCTCCTTCCTGGTCTCCAACGTGCTGTACTGGCTCGAGAACTTCCACGTGGACGGCATTCGCATGGACGGCGTGTCCAGCATGCTGTACCTCAACTTTGGCATCGACGATCCGGGCCAAAAGAAGTTCAACAAGTACGGTACCGAGGAGGACCTGGACGCCAGCGCATTTATCCGTCAGGTCAACTGCGCAGTAGAGGCGCACTACCCCGACGTGATGATGATGGCCGAGGAGTCCACCGCGTGGCCGCTCGTGACCTATCCGCCGCAGGACGGCGGCCTGGGCTTCCACTACAAATGGGACATGGGCTGGATGAACGACACCCTGCACTACATGCAGACCGATTTTCCGTGGCGGCCCGGCAACCACGGCCTGCTCACGTTCTCCATTATGTATGCCTTTACCGAGAACTTTATCTGTCCGCTGAGCCACGACGAGGTCGTGCACGGTAAGTGCTCGCTGATCGGCCGCATGCCGGGCGACTGGTGGCGCCAGTTTGCCGGCCTGCGCACGCTGGCTTTCTACCAAATGACGCACCCCGGTGCCAAGCTCAACTTTATGGGCAACGAGATCGGCCAGTTTATCGAGTGGCGCTACTACGAGTCCATCCAGTGGTTCCTGACCGAGGAGTATGAGACTCACAAGCATCATCAGGCGTTTATCAAGGCGCTTAACCACCTGTACACTGCCGAGCCCGCCCTGTACGAGCGCGGCTACACCGACGACGGCTTTACCTGGATCGATGCGGACAACTCCAAGCAGTCCATCGTGAGCTTTGTGCGTCAGGGCGAGGACATCGACGACGACCTGGTGATCCTGATCAACTTTGACCCGGCGAGCTACGAGAGCTTCCGTGTGGGCGTGCCGCGCGAGGGCGACTGGGAGGTCATCTTCGACTCCGACCGTCCCGAGTTTGGGGGCAGCGGCTATGCCGGCGAGGAGCCCTACACCTGCTCGAGCGAGCCCTATCCCTGGAACGGGCAGATGGACTCCATCGAGATCAAGGTGCCCGGCCTGGCTGGCGTGGTGCTTAAGCGCCGCGGTCCCAGCAGCTACAAGCCGCCCGTGGTCGAGGCTCCCAAGGCTGCGCCCAAGAAGCGCACGTCCTCGGTGAAGCCCAAGCCCGCGGCCGCTAAGAAGGCTCCGGCCAAGGCAAAGGCTACGACCACCAAGGCCAAGACCGCCGCAAAGCCCGCCGCCAAGGCAACCACCAAGAAAGCAGCCACCAAAAAGGCTGCTTCCAAGGCTAAGGCAGGTGCCATTAAAGCATCTGCCAAGAATGCGTAACAAAGCCGTTACAGCTGTAATTACCCGCCCCGATGGGGCGTAGGATACAAGTCATAACCGTTCCGGGAGAAACATCCCCGGGGGAAAGGAACGTATGAATAAGATCTTCGACAACAAGCAGGAGTTTACCGAGCTCTATCGCGATGCCGTCATGAGCATCAGCGGCAAGAGCGTCGAGGCTGCCAGCGACCTCGACCGTTTTAACGCCCTGGCCAAGCTCGTGGCCGAGAAGGCCCGCACCGTTGCCACCAAGAGCGACGCCCGCGCCACCGCCGAGGGCAAAAAGCGCGTGTACTACTTCTCTATCGAGTTTTTGATCGGCCGCTTGCTCGACAACTACCTGCTCAACTTTGGCGTGCGCGACATGGTCGCCGAGGCACTCGACGACATGGGCTTCGACCTGTCCGTCATCGAGAACCAGGAGCCCGATCCGGCGCTGGGCAACGGTGGCCTGGGCCGCCTTGCCGCATGCTTCCTTGATTCCATGGCAGCCGAGGGCATTGCCGGCTACGGCAACGGTATGCGCTACCGCTATGGCCTGTTTAAGCAGGAAATCGTTAACGGCAGCCAGGTCGAGGCCACCGACGAGTGGCTCACCCACGGCTATCCCTGGGAGGTCCGTCGTCAGGACAAGGCCGTGACCATCAAGTTTGGTGGCCATGTCGAGGGCTTTGAGGAGAACGGCCGCACGTTCTACCGCACGGTGGACACGCAGGATATCTTGGCCGTTCCTTACGACATCCCCGTGGTGGGCTATGCCGGCGAGACCGTTAACAAGCTGCGCGTCTGGGCTGCCGAGCCGGTCGAGGAGCACTTTGACCTGGAGGCCTTCAACCGCGGCGATTACGCCCTGGCCGATGCCGAGCGCGCCGAGGCCGAGGCCATCAGCGCCATCCTCTACCCCAACGACGCCGGCGAGCATGGCCGCCTGCTGCGCCTGAAGCAGGAATACCTGTTTGTCTCGGCCGGCATCTACAGCCTGCTCGACACCTTTGAGAAGGAGCACGGCGAGAACTGGGAGCTGCTGCCGCAGTTTGTGGCCATCCACACCAACGACACCCACCCCGCTATGTGCGGCCCCGAGCTCATGCGCATCCTCATCGACGAGAAGAAACTCGAGTGGGATGACGCCTGGAATATCGTGACGCAGGTCGTGAGCTACACCAACCACACCATCCTGCCCGAGGCTCTGGAGAAGTGGCCCATCGGCACGTTCTCCAAGCTCCTCCCCCGCGTGTACCAGATAATCGACGAGATCAGCCGTCGTTGGCACGAGTCGTTCGACACCACGCAGGAGGGCTGGCAGGAGCGTCTGCGCCAGACCGCCATTCTGTGGGACGGCGAGATTCGCATGGCCAACCTGTCCGTGATCTGCAGCCACAGCGTCAACGGCGTGGCCAAGATCCACTCCGACATCATCAAGAACATCGTGCTCAAGGACTTCTATGCCTTAACGCCCGAGAAGTTCAACAACAAGACCAACGGCATCTCGCACCGTCGCTTCTTTGCCGAGGCCAACCCCACCTATGCCAAGCTCGTGACCGAGGCCATTGGCGATGGCTGGCTCAAGGACGCCTTTGAGCTGGAGAAGCTCAAGGAGTTTAAGGACGATACCGAGTTCCTGAAGGCCGTGGGTGCCTCCAAGCGCGCCAACAAGGAACGCCTGGCCGCCTACGTTAAGGCCGAAACCGGCCTGGTCATTGATCCCAACACCGTCTTCGATGTTCAGGTTAAGCGCTTCCACGCCTACAAGCGCCAGCTCATGAACATCATGAAGGTGATGGACATCTACAACCGTCGCATCGCCGATCCCAACTTCCATGTGACGCCGACGACCTTCATCTTTAGCGGCAAGGCTGCCTCGAGCTACACCTTTGCCAAGGAGACCATCCGCCTGATCAACTCGGTGGCCGAGGTCATCAACAACGACGCCCGCGTGAACGAGGTCATGAAGGTCTGCTTTATCCCTAACTTCCGCGTGAGCAACGCCCAGCTCATCTACCCCGCCGCCGAGATCTCGGAGCAGATCTCCACGGCCGGTAAGGAGGCCTCGGGTACGTCCAACATGAAGCTCATGATGAACGGCGCCATTACGCTGGGAACCCTCGACGGCGCCAACATCGAGATCGCCGACCTGGCCGGCCGCGAGAACGAGGCCATCTTTGGCCTGACCGCCCCCGAAGTCGAGCAGCTCTGGGCATCCAACAGCTACTTTGCGTGGGATACCCTCAACAACGATCGCGAGCGTCTGGGCCGCGTGATGGACGAGCTCAAGGACGACACCTTTGCGGGCCTTTCGGGCAACTTCGAGAGCATCTACAACGAGCTCATGAACAACAACGACCCCGACCTGGTCATGGCCGATTTCCGCAGCTACGTGGATGCATGGGAAAAGCTCACCGGCAGCTACGGCGACCAGGAGACCTGGAACCGCAAGGCGCTGCTCAACACCGCCTCCTCCGGCTGGTTCTCGAGCGACCGCACCATTCGCGAGTACCGCGACGAGATCTGGCACGCGTAAAGGCGCGCGAGCTCCCTTATGCCAGCACGGCATTACTCGACGGGCGCGACCGAGCGCCGCGCCCGTCGCTAATGGGTTTAAGAACATCGATGACAGAAGGAGAAATCGATGAGTAAGAAAGAATGCATCGCGATGCTCCTCGCAGGAGGACAGGGCAGCCGATTGGGGGCACTCACCCAAAAGATCGCCAAGCCGGCGGTTAGCTTTGGTGGTAAGTTCCGCATTATCGACTTTTCGCTGTCCAACTGCTCCAACTCGGGCATCGACACGGTGGGCGTTCTGACGCAGTACCGTCCCTACCTGCTGCATGCCTACGTGGGTTCCGGCGAGGCGTGGGATCTGGACAGCCGTGACGGCGGCGTGTCGATCCTGCCGCCGTACGAGACGCAGACCGGTGGCGCCTGGTATGCGGGCACGGCCGACGCCATTACGCAGAACCTCGACTACATCAAGGCCAACGACCCCAAGTACGTCCTGATTCTTTCGGGCGACCATCTGTATCGCATGGACTACCGCAAGATGCTCAAGACGCACATTGAGAACAACGCCGACCTCACCGTGAGCGTTATGCCCGTGCCGTGGGAGGAGGCCAGCCGCTTTGGCATCCTGACCACCGACCCCGAGGACGGCCGCATCACCAAGTTTACCGAGAAGCCCGAGAAGCCCGATTCGAACCTCGCGTCCATGGGCATCTACATCTTCTCGGCCGACGTGCTGATCGAGGCGCTCGAGGAGGACGCTCTGGACCAACGCTCGAGCCACGACTTTGGCAAGGACATCATCCCCAAGCTGCTCGGCGAGAATAAGCGCCTGTACAGCTATGAGTTCCACGGTTTTTGGAAGGACGTCGGCACCATTGCCAGCTTCCACGAGACCTCGATGGACCTGCTGGGCAACAACCCCGAGTTCGATCTGTTTGACAAGAACTTCCCCATCATGTCCAACATCACCACGCGTCCGCCGCACTACATTGGCCCGGACGGCCGCCTAGACGACTGCCTGGTCTCCAACGGCTGCAAGATCTACGGCACCGCTCGCCACTCGATCCTTTCGACCGATGTCATCATCGAGGAGCGCGCCGTGGTCGAGGACTCCGTGCTGCTGCCGGGTGCGCACGTTAAGAGCGGCGCGCATATCTGCCGCGCTATTTTGGGCGAGAACTCCACGGTCGAAGAGGGCGTGAAGCTCGGCTCTGTCGATACCACCAAGGATACGGCCGTCGTTGGAAATGACGTCGTTATCGGGAAGGGGGAATGATCCGATGATCAATCGCAAGGCCATCGGTTATATCACCGCTAACTACTCTTCGACCTACGGCAGCGTGCTGCTCAAGGACCGCCCCATCGCGTCCGTTCCGTTTTTGGGCCGCTACCGCCTGATCGACTTCCCGCTGTCCAACATGATGAATGCCGGCATTAAGACCGTCGGCGTCGTCATGCCGGGTAACTACCGCTCGCTGATCGACCACGTGGGCTCGGGCAAGGACTGGGGCCTGGACCGCAAGAAGGGCGGCCTGTTCATGGTGCCTGGCAACGCGTATGGCACCACCAAGGGCGGCATGCGCTTCCTGCTGCGCGACATCATCTCCAACAAGACGCTGTTCCAGCGCTCGGACAAGCCCTACGTTGTGATGATGGGCACCAACATCATCTTTAACATGGACCTCAACACCATCATCGACGCGCACGAGAACTCCGGTGCCCAGATGACCGTGGTGTACTGCAAGGCCACGCGCAACGTCGATGACGAGACCAAGCTCGAGATTAACGAGAACGGCCGCCTGACGGGCGTGAGCGCCGGCGTCGTGTACGGCGACAACGCCTCCATGGACTGCTGCATCGTCAACCGCGAGACGCTGCTCGAGATTATCGATCACTACCAGGCAGCTGACTATCTGGACCTGCTCGAGGCACTCCAGGGCGACTTTGGCAACATCGACGTGTGCAGCTACGAGTACAAGGGCGAGGTCGTGGGCGTGTTTAGCGAGAAGTCGCTGTATCGCCGCAGCATGGACCTGCTCGACCAGACCGTGGCCGACCAGCTCTTTGACCCAGAGCGCCCGGTCCTGACCAAGGCTCACGACGTGCCGCCTTCGCGTTATGCGACCGGCAGCCATGCGTGCAACTCGATCATCTCGGCCGGCTGCATCATCAAGGGCACCGTGCGCAACTCGATCCTGTCGCGCGGCGTTGTGGTTGAGGAAGGCGCCTCGGTGACCAACTCGATCATCAACCAGAGCTGCATCATAAAGAGCGGGGCCCGCGTCGAGAACGCCATCCTGGACAAGAACAACGTGGTTCCCACCAACACCGAGCTTCGCGGCACGCCCGAGAACATCCTGGTGCTGGGCAAGGCTCCGTTAACTCCCGATACCACCATCGTGCATTAACGTAGGCACCGCAACATCGCTCGTAACATGCAGAATAGCCGCCCGGTTTGCGCCAGGCGGCTATTCTCGAATTGCAACAGGGAGACAATATGGCAGATTCCAGCAAAAAGATGCAGATCGTGTTTGCCTCGGCCGAGTGCGCACCGTTTGTAAAGACCGGTGGCCTGGGCGACGTGGCAGGCTCGCTGCCTGCGGCGCTTGTGCGCGCCGGCGCCGAGGTCATCGTGATGGTGCCCAAGTACGCCACCATCAAGGACGAGTACAAGGCGCAGATGGAGCACTTCTCCGACTTTTACGTGAGCCTGGGCTGGCGCAACGAGTACTGCGGGCTCGAAAAGCTCGAGCACGACGGCGTCACGTATATGTTCATCGACAACGAGCGCTACTTTGCGCGCGACTATCCGTACGGCTTCTTTGACGACGGCGAGCGCTTTGCGTTCTTCTCCAAGGCCATCACCGAGAGCCTGCAGCACCTGCCGGCCGGCTTTGAGTGCGACATCCTGCACTGCAACGACTGGCAGACGGCACTGGCGCCCGTGTTCTTGCGCGAGTTCTACCAGGGCCTACCGCTGTACGACCGCGTCAAGACCGTGTTCTCGATCCACAACGTGGCGTTCCAGGGCCAGTTTAGCGACACCGTGATGGAGGATATCCTGGGTGTGGCGCACATTCCGGCGGCAGCCTCGCAGCTGCGTTGCGACGCCTGCAGCATCAACTACATGCTGGGCGCCCTGCGCTATGCCGACGCCATCACCACGGTGAGCCCTACCTATGCCAACGAGATCCAGACGCCCGAGTTTGGCGAGGGCCTGGACGGCGTTCTGCGCGAGCGTTCGTACGCGCTGCAGGGCATTTTGAATGGCATCGACGTCGCGGGCTTTGACCCGGCGACCGACAAGCGCATTGCCGCCAACTACACCGTCGAGGACCGTTCTGGCAAGGCCGTGTGCAAGGCCAAGCTGCAGGAAGAGCTGGGGCTCGAGGTTCGCGACGACCGTCCGCTTATGGTCATGGTCACGCGTCTGACGCGCCAGAAGGGCCTAGACCTGGTCATGTACGCGCTCGACCGCATTCTGGCCGGCGGCGTGCAGGTGGCGGTGCTGGGCACCGGCGACCGCGACTACGAGGACGGCCTGCGCTACTTCCAGGACAAGTACCCCGGCACCATGGCGGCGCGCATCGAGTTCGATCCGGCACTGTCGCAGCGCATGTATGCCGCCGCCGACATGTTCCTGATGCCTTCGAAGTTTGAGCCCTGCGGTCTGTCGCAGATCATCGCCATGCGCTACGGCACCCTGCCGATTGTTCGCGAAACCGGTGGTCTGAAGGACACCGTGCAGCCGTACAACGAGTTTACCGGCGAGGGCACGGGCTTCTCGTTTAGCAACTTTAACGGCGACGAGATGGGCGACGCGGTGTTCCGCGCGGCGCGCCTGTTCTGGGATAACCGTGACGCCTGGAACCAGCTG
This sequence comes from uncultured bacterium, assembly GCA_905215755.1. Taxonomy (GTDB): domain Bacteria; phylum Actinomycetota; class Coriobacteriia; order Coriobacteriales; family Coriobacteriaceae; genus Collinsella. Next base: position 29,953 of record CAJMRE010000008.1, on the reverse strand, counting down.
GTCACGCAGGCCATGAGCCAGGACTTTAGTTGGACGCGCTCGGCCGACAAGTATCTGGACCTGTACTTCTTTATGCACCCGGAGATTGAGCGCCCGGCGGGTGTGGCTGAGGCCAAGGCTGTCGATGAGCCCGCTGCCGCTGAGGCCGAGCCTGCGGCGACCGGCAAGAAGCCCGCTGCCGCTGAGGAGCTCAAGGCCGAGGAGAAGCCGGTTGAAGCCGAGCCCGTTAAGGTCGATCCTGAGGTGAAGCCAGCGGCGAAACCTGCCGCCAAGAAGACGACGGCCCGCAAGACGACGGCTAAGAAGGCCACGACCACGAAGGCCGCTGCTAGCAAGACTAGCGCCGCTAAGGCAACTACTGCCAAGGCATCGACTACGCGCAAGCGTACGACCGCCGCTGCCAAGAAAGCTGCCGAGGCCGAGGTCGCTCCCGAGGTAAAGGCCGAGCCCGCGGCAAAGGCTCCGGCCAAGACCGCTGCCAAGAAGACGGCCGCGACCAAGACCACGACCGCCAAGAAGGCCACGGCTACGAAGTCGACGACGACCAAGGCAGCCACGACGAAGGCCGCGGCGAAGACGACCCCGAAGGCCGCTGCAAAGCCCGCCGTCAAGGTCGAGGAGGCGCCCTCCGAGCCCAAGGCCAAGGCAGCTGTCGAGGCAAAGCCGGCCGCCAAGACCACCACGCGCAAGCGCTCTACGACGACGGCCAAGAAGACCACAACCAAGGCTGCAGCTCCCAAGGCAGAGGCTAAGGACGACGACAAGCCCGCGGTAAAGGCCGAGCCGGCGCCGAAGGTCGCCGAGGTCAAGACCGCTCCCAAGGCTGAGGCAAAGGCCGAGCCCGCCAAGGAGGCCCCGATCTCCCCCACCACTCCGGCCGAGGAAAAAGCTCCGACCAAGAAGACCTCCGTCCGCAAGGCAACGGCCACCCGCAAGCGTCACTAGTCTGGACGATTAAAACTTAATCCAACGCAAAAGAGGGCGCCCCAACCAGGCGCCCTCTTCTTGGTTGAACTTCTCTATTAAAAAGAGGGCCGGTTTACTACGACAAATTAGCTCTGGCCGACCACGGAGAGTATTCTATGAAATTGGCAACGCTTCTACCTGCGGTTTTAATAGCACCAAATTGACCGTGGTTGAGATCATTCAAATCGTCGTAGTAAACCGGGTTACTTTTGTTTGGCTACAAATAGTATCGGTATAGGTACATTTGAATATCGCGATAATTTGAATGGTAAAACGATTTTCTAGGACAACCGTTCGCCGATGGTAAACGGATGTTGTTTATACAGCCTGTGTACAACAGATATACTTACAATCTGTGCGTAAAGCCCATGGCCCGCAGGCCGTGATTCTATTGAACTGGACCGTATTATGAGATTGATTCACAACAGCCGTCTGCCGCAGTTTCGTACTCCGTTTGGCGCTGTGACCACTGGAACTTCCGTTTCGCTATCGGTGATTTTGGAGGATGCCGACCCCAACCAGGCAACGCTTACCCTGCGTACCTGGGTCGATGAAATCGGTGAGTCTCTGTATCCCATGACGCACGAGGGCGACGGCATATTTACCGTAGAGCTTGAGTGCACTGAGCCCTGTCTTATCTGGTACAGCTTTATCTGCAACATCGAGGGCCAGCCCGAGGTTCGCCTGGGCGCGCCGCAGGGCCGCACCGGCGGCGAGGGCGTAACCTACGACTACGCCGAGGTTCCGTCCTTCCAGATCACCGTTTACAAGCACCGCGAAGTGCGTCCCGAGTGGTACGAGCGCGGCATGGTCTACCAGATCTTCCCCGATCGCTATGCCCGCGACGAAAACTGGCGCGAACGCACGCTTGCCGAAGTTGAAAAACCGCGCAAAGGAATCCAGCGCCGCATGGTCGAGGACTGGAACGAACCGCCCGAGTACGAGCGTGCCGAAGACGGCTCCATCAAGACCTGGGATTTTTACGGCGGCTCGCTCAAGGGTATCCAGAATGACCTGCCCCGCATTGCCGAGCTGGGCTTTACGGCCATCTACCTCAACCCGATCTTTGAGGCCGCGAGCAACCACCGCTACGACACGGCCGACTACACCAAGATCGACCCGGTCCTGGGCACCGAGCAGGACTTTACCGAGCTGTGCCAGGCAGCCGAGAAGCTGGGCATCTCCATCATCCTGGACGGCGTCTTCAACCACACAGGCGACGATTCGATCTACTTTAACCGCTACGGTAACTATCCCGGTGTCGGTGCGTGGCAGAGCGAGGACTCGCCGTGGCGCGATGCGTTTTACTTCCATGAGGACGGCTCGTATGACTGCTGGTGGGGCGTGGGCAACATGCCCGCCATCAATGAGAGCTCCGAACTGGTGCGCGAGCGGCTCCTGGGCAAGGACGGCGTGATCCGCAAATGGCTGCGCGCCGGCGCTCACGGCTGGCGCCTGGATGTGGCCGACGAGCTTTCCGATGACTTCCTGACCGAGATCAAAAAGGCCGTACTCGCCGAGAAGCCCGACGCGCTGCTGCTCGGCGAGGTCTGGGAAGATGCCTCCAACAAGATCAGCTACGGCCATCTGCGTCGCTACCTGCAAGGCTCCGAGCTCGACTCGGCCATGGATTACCCCTTCCGCGACATGGTCATCGGCTTTTTGATGGGCTACAAAAACGCCTACCAAGCTGCCGAGGATATCGAGACCCTACGCGAGAACTATCCGCGTGAGGCCCTGTCTTGCGCACTTAATCTGCTTTCGAGCCACGACCGTCCGCGCATCATCTCGGTGCTCGGCGGCGGCCCCGACGAGTCGAAGCTGCCCGAGTGCGAGCGCAGCAAATGGCGTCTGGACGAGAATGCGATGGGCCTTGCCAAGAGCCGTTTTTGGCTCGCGACGCTCATGCAGATGACGTTCCCGGGCGTTCCCTCAATCTATTACGGTGACGAGTACGGTTTGGAGGGTCTCACCGATCCGGGCAATCGTCGCACCATGCCGACCAAGGAAGACCTGCACGACTTCGATACGTTCGCAATCGTCAAGAATGCCTCGGCCGTGCGCCGCGCGCTGCCGTTTATGATCGATGGCGAGATCAAGGCCTTCGCGCTCAATGACGAGGTACTTGCCTACAACCGTACGGGCAAGGATGGCGAGTCCGCGACCGTCATCATCAACCGCAGCCTGCGCAACTCGCATCGTGTGACGATTCCGGCGCTCGACGAATGTGCAAGTGACGTGATCAGCGGTCATGAGTGCGAGATCCACAACGGCACGGTCACGCTCGACCTGTACCCGCTCGGTTCGTCGATCATCTATCACCACGCCGAGCAGCGCCTGCAGGAGCCGCTCGATCACGGTGCGGGTGTTGTGTGCCATATCACATCGGTGCCGACCGATGACGGCAAGCCCGGTACGATCGGCGCGCCCACGCGTCGCTTTATCGACCATCTGGCCGCCATGGGCATGCGCTACTGGCAGGTTTTGCCCGTCAATCCCACGGACTTCTTCCGCTCCCCCTACGCCGGTCCTTCGGCCTTTGCAGGCAATATCGACCTGCTACCCGAGAGCCACGAGGAGCTGGCCGCCGACTTTGAGACCTGGAAGGCCCGCGGCGGGGAGGATGCCGATCCGCTGTACACCGCGTTTAAACATCGCAACGCCGATTGGCTCGAGAAGTACTGCGTCTATATGGCCGTCAAAAAGTACTTTGAGGGCGAGTCGCGCCACAATTGGCCGGCAGATGTCGCGCGCTACAACGAGCATCTAATCGACGACAAGCGCTTCCACAACGAGGCCGAGCTTCAGGCGTACATGCAGTACCGCTTTGACCTGGCCTGGTGCGAGCTCATGAACTACGCGCACAAGAAGGGTATCGAGGTTATCGGCGACATTCCTATGTACGTGTCCGACGATTCGGCAGACGCGTGGAGCGAACCTGAGAACTTCTGGCTGTCCGATACCGGCAAGGCGATTGAGATTTCGGGCGCGCCGCCCGACAACTTTGCGCCCGAGGGTCAGGTGTGGGGCAACCCGACGTTCCGCTGGGACCACATGAAGCAGAACGGCTATAGCTGGTGGATGGATCGCCTGCGCCGCGCATTCTCGCTCTACGACCGCGTGCGTCTGGATCACTTCTTGGGATTCCACAGCTACTTTAGTATCCCCGCGGGCAAGGCTTGCGCCGACGGTCGCTGGCTGGCGGGCCCGGGCAAGGACCTGTTCCAGACCGCCTATGACGAGCTGGGTCCGCTCAACTTTATCGCCGAGGACTTGGGCTATTTGACGCCCGGTGTTCGCGCCATGGCTTCGACCTGCGGTTTCCCCGGCATGGATGTGCTTGAGTTTAGCGACTACGACGTTCGTTGCGGTGTGCATCCCACACCAGGAAAGATTCTGTACACCTCGACGCACGATACGTCAACGCTGGCCGGTTGGTGCACGCGTTCCTTTGCGGGCGGCGACGAGCCGAGCGGTGTTGAGGTGGCGGCCAAGCTGATGAGCGACGCGCTGGCAAGCGACGCTCCCCTAGTGATGATGCCGCTACAGGATATCCTGGGGCTTGGCGACGACGCGCGCATGAACGTTCCGGGCGTTGCCACGGGCAACTGGACCTGGCAGGCTGACGAGGCAGACATTGCAGCCGCCGAGAATAAAACCGCACAGCTCCTGCGCAACAACCATAGATTCTGGGGCGAAGCGTGATAAAACCCCCGATATAGGGTACAGTTACAGACGTTTGAATTTTTGCGGGCAGAGTAATCTGCCCGCTTTGTGCTGAAAAGGAAGTATTATGGCGCGCTACGATTACAAGTGCTCGAGCTGCGGAAACGTGTTTGAAGTTGAGCATCCCATGTCCGAGACTCCCGAGGTCGTGTGCCCGAGCTGCGGTGCCCCGGCGGCCAAGACGTTCTCGGCCAGCGGCATCAAGTTTGAGGGCAGCGGCTTCTACAACACCGACCAGCGCAGTGGCGGTTCTAGCACCAACGCCACCAGCGGCTGCTGCGCCAACTGCCCGCATAACCACTAGAAACAACGCGGCCCCGCGATCAACGCCGATCACGGGGCTAATTCTTTGCGCTAAGGGTAGCTAATTTGGGACGGGGCTTTTTAACTACCCGGCCTGCAGGGTAGTTAAAAAAGCCCCGTCCCAAATTTGCTACCCTTGGGCCCGTATTACTTGTGGACCAGTCTGGCACAGAAGTGGCCGTCGTAGGAGTCGACGTTTACCGGTACGCTTTGGAAGAGGCCTCGATCGTTCTGACGTACGGAGACGAGCTTCTTGGCCTGGGCGAAATCGGGCAGCTGCAGGATCTGCGCCTCGGAGAGAGGTGCCAGGCTAAAGTCTGCGCCCTCGAGCGAAGACAAAAACGCATCCACAACCTGCGTGTTCTCTTCATCGAAAACCGAGCAGGTGGCATAGATGAGCTCGCCGCCGGCAGCCACACGCGCGGCCGCTTCCTTGAGCATCGTCAGCTGCAGGCGGGGCAGCTCAGTCGTAACGTCCTTCTCGGTCAGACGCCACGGTATCTCAGGGTGACGGCGCATAGTGCCGGTGCCCGAGCACGGGGCATCGATAAACACCGTGTCGAACAGGACAGGTTTGCCAAGCATGGCATCGAACGACGTAAGGACTGCATCGAGCTCGCAGGCATCGCCCGAGACCGTGCGAACACCCTGGATACCGGCCTTATGCAGGCGCGCGAGATTCTGATCGCACTTGCGATCGTGCAAATCGAGCGCGGTGTGCTGACGATTGTAGCCGGCACGCTTGGCCTGGCACATCATCACATAGGTCTTGGTGCCGCGACCGGCACCAATCTCCAGGCAACGCCCGGGACGGGTCGCCGCGGTAGCGATGAGCTGGGCGTTAAGGTCCGAGGCCACGGCCGCCGCGCGCTCAAACACACCCGACGCAACCGTGGCCTGCGCATCGACCGGCGCATGGCAACCCGGGAACACAGGCGCAACAAGCTGCGATAGGTACGGATCAGGTTGGGTAGCAAAGGCATTCTCGTGCAAGGCGAGCGGCGCGGGCGCCAGATTACCGGCAAAGTTGAGCGCGCCCTCGGGCGTATCGAACGACGCCATAATGCGTGCGCACAGCCAACGCGGCATACCCATCAGGCGAGACAGGCGAACCAAACGGCGCTCGGACTCATCAGCACCCGCGGCGGCGGCAAAGTCCTCGACGTTGTCCGCGACCTTATGCAGCACGGCGTTCGCAAGACCGGCAGCCGACTTAGCGCCGCTACGAACCAGCTCAACGCCCTGACTCACGGCAACTCGGCCAGGGGTATGCAGGTAGAGCATCTCGAAGGCCGAGATGCGAAGCGCCATGCGAACACGCGGCGCGACCTTTTTGGGCTTATCGAGGAACTGATCGAGCAGCTCGTCCAAAATGCCCTGCGTCGCGGCAACACCGAGCGCCAAGCGAGCGGCAAACGCGGAATCACGCTGGTCAATGGCCTTGGCGGAAGCACGGGAAGACAACACGTCGCGCGCATACATGCCGCGACGGTCGGCCTCCATCAACACATCGAGCGCAAGCTTGCGCGCGGGAGAAAGCTTGCTCATGACAAAACACCCCACGTCAGATCGGCACCCTGCAGGCCGGCAGCCCAAGCCGAAGCGGCCATGGCACGCTTGCCATCGGGCTTAACCTCAAGCAGCTCGACCGCACCATCGGAAAGCCCAAGGTAGACACGCTTAGACTGAACAAGAACGCTGCCGGTGGCAAGCGACACGTCGGCGGGCACGGCATCGAGCACACGCACGGACTTGCCGGCAATCACGCAGCGAGCAGGTGCGGTGTCGGACGAAGCCAGCACGTGGCGCACGCAATCGAGCGCCCCCATCTGCGGATCCAGACGCATCTCCTGCTTGGAAATCTTGGCAGCATGCGTGACGAGCGACTCATCCTGCTCGGTCCACACCGCTGTGTCGTCAACAAGCGATGGCAGCGTATCGGCCAGCAGCTTACCACCCAGCTCGCCAAGCTCCATCGTCAGTGCCTCGGCATGCTTACCGGCAACCGAGGTCGAGGCCTGCGCGCAATAAGCGCCCGTATCCACGCCATGTCCAATACGCATAATGGAAACGCCGGCAACCTCGTCACCAGCAAGAATGGCACGCTGAATGGGAGCAGCGCCACGCCAACGCGGCAGCAGCGAAGCATGAACATTCACAATACCGAGCGGCGCCATATGCAGCAACTCATCGGGCAAAATGCAGCCATAAGCAGCCACACAGAAAATATCGGCATCCGCAGCCTTGAGCTGATCAATAACATCCGGCGTCATACGATTTGCCTCAACAACAGGCAGACCAAGCTCAAGCGCCTTGGCCTTAACAGGAGACGGCTCCAACTTTTTACCACGCCCACGAACAGCATCGGGACGAGTAATTACGAGCGCAATCTCGTTTCCAGCCTCAACAAGCGAAGTCAGCGAAGGCACAGCAAAATCAGGCGTACCCATAAACACAATACGCATAATAATTTCTCCCCTCAAACAAAACCGAGACGGCTACAAATAACAGCGTCAGGCAAAGTCCCATCCAAGACGCCAGAACAATTCAACAGATTCAAATATACCCAAAACCAAAGAAAGAGCCGCAATAAAAGCAGCTCTCTCAACAAAGCACCTATCAGCGAAGACGCCCCTCCCTGGCCCGACGGCACCCGGGCGAACCGAGCCAGGACAAAGCAGTCCCCGGTGCTGAGCGCCCACATATCGTCCCGCGCGCAGTTTCGCAGCAAAGCGAGAATGTTTGAGCACGGGATGATATGTGGGCGCTCAGCACCGGGGACGGTGGGACCTACTCCGTCTCGCCCGGTCGAGCGCCGCGGGCCAGGGCGTCCTGATACTCCTTGACGGCCTTGAGCCTCTGCATGGGCTTCAGTCGCTCGAACATGGTGTTGCCGTGCAGGTGATCAATCTCGTGCTGCAGGCACACGCAGAATAAATCGCCCGTGGCCTCGTAGCGAATCAGGTTGGCGTCCAGGTCGTACGCCTCGACGACGACATGGTCGGGACGCTCGATCTCGCAGCTAATGCCGGGGATGGACAGGCAGCCCTCGCTAAACGGCACCAGATGGTCGCTCTGCTCAACAATGACAGGGTTGATGAGCACGTACGGGTCATAGTCGTTCTTGTCGCTGTAATCGCAGTCGATGGTGACGAGCTGAATGAGCTCGCCGATCTGCGGGGCAGCCAGACCGCAACCGCCGTTGTCGAACATCATCTTCTTCATCTTCTCGGCAAGCGCCTCGATCGCCGGGGTAATCTCCTCGATGACGGCGCACTCCTGGCGCAGACGAGGGTCGGGCGACAGTACGATTCCGTTGGCTTCCATGGCCATCCTTTCGGGTTGTTACATCAAATCATAGGCGTCGACGTCAACGCTCACGCTCACGCCGCGCACGGAGCCCACCTCTTTGAGGCAGGCGTCGATATCATCAGAGACATGGTACCCCACGGGCGACTTCACAAGCAGATGGAAGCGATAACGGTCCTTGGCTCTCTCGATTACACACGAAGCCGGGCCCAGCACCTGCGGCACAGCGCTACCCACCTGCAAAAAATCGGGAGCGGCGGCATGCCAGCGGCGCTTGAGCAACTTTGCGATGCGCCCAATGTAATCCTGCGCCTCGTCACGATTCGCCGACCACACCAAAATGTTAACCAGGCGCACAAACGGCGGATACAGCGCGTCGCGACGCTGGTCCAAGTCGTAGTCGGTAAAGATCGAGCGATCATGCTCGGCAACGGCGCGAATGACCGGGTCCTCGGGCAGATAGGTCTGGATAATGACCTCGCCAGGGCGATCGCCGCGCCCGGCACGGCCGGCGACCTGCTCCAGCAGATCGTAGGCGCGCTCCCCTGCGCGAAAGTCGGGCAGCTTGAGGGCGAAGTCGGCATTGACCACGCCTACGAGCGTGACCTCGGGAAAATCGAGACCCTTTGCGATCATTTGGGTGCCCAGCAACACGGCACAATCCGCCGCATCGAACTGCTCGAGCAGCTTTTTGTGCGCATCCTTGCCGCGCGTGGAATCGGCATCCATGCGAATAATGGCGACATCCTCGGGAAGCATCTGGTGCAGTGCGTCCTCGATCTGCTGCGTTCCCAGACCCATTTTTGCCAGGTAGCGACTGCCACATTTGGGGCATCGGCTCGTGGGCGCGGGATACGGCTGCACGCGCCAAGACGAACCGCAGGTGTGACATTGCAGCGTGTGCGTGCGCTCGTGATATGTAAGCGCGGTGGAGCAGTGATTGCAGGTGGGGACGCATCCGCACTCGCGGCACATCAAGAACGGCGCAAAGCCACGGCGGTTGTGCAACAGCACGGCCTTCTCGCGGCGCTCGACCACACGCTCCAAGCCCTCCATCAAGGGTTTTGAGAACATGCAGCGGCTGCCATGCGAGAACTCGCGGCGCAGGTCGGCAATGCGGACAGTCGGCAGCACGGCGTGTCCCGGGCGCTCGGGCATCTCGACGCGCGTCCAGGTGGCACCGTTATACATGCCACGGCGGCAGCGGTCGAGAGCCTCGGCCGAGGGCGTGGCGGAGCCCAACACAAGCGGGCAGCGGTAGCGCCGCGCCATCTCGGCTGCCACCTCGCGCGCGTGGTAGCGCGGACTGGAACCCTGCTTGTAACTGGTCTCATGCTCCTCGTCGATGATGATGAGGCCCAAGTCGCTGAGCGGGCAAAAGAGCGCCGAGCGGGCGCCCACGACCACGCGAGCGGCACCGCTGGCGACCATATCCCACTGGTCCAGGCGCTCGCCAGCCGAAAGGCGGGAATGGAACACGGCGACCGTCTCGCCAAAGCGCGAGCGGAAGCGGCCGACAGTTTGGGCCGTCAGCGAGATCTCGGGCACGAGCACGCAAGCCGAGTGACCGGCCGCGAGCACGCGCTCGATAGCGGAGAGGTAGACCTCGGTTTTGCCGGAGCCCGTAACACCGTCCACGAGCACCACGTCGCCGTGGGCGTCAAGACGGGCACGCTCAATCTGCGCGAGCGCTTGCCGTTGACCGTTGGTGAGTGCCACCGGCGCCTTACCGCTTGCCGAGGACAGCGTGGTCTGCTCGCTGCAACCGCGCCAGGCGCGGCGCTCTTCCACCACCACGACGCCTCTTTTTTCAAGCGCTTTGATGGTCGCCGACATGCTGTTGTAGAGCAGGTTGAGATCGCGCGTCGTGACCGGGCCGCATTGGAGCGCCTCGATGAGCTGACGCTGGCGGACCGCGGTCTTGGGAGGCGTGTAGTCGAAACCCTCGGGCGTAAGCATGACCCAGCGGTTTTGGATGGGTTTAACGGCGGGGCGCTCAACGGTCCACACACCGTCATCGCCCTTGACCACGCGCGGGCTGCCGCCCGGAGGCAAAAACAGGCGCAGGCACTCGGAAAGCGTCGCGACGTACTCGCGGCTCATCCAGTGCGCGATGCGGGCAGCCTCGGCGGTAAAGAGCGGTTTGCTGAGGATGGCTTCGACGGGCTTGATGCGCGAAGGGTCGAGGGCGTTGTTACCTTGCAGGTCACCAAGCTCAGGCGCAATGTCGACGATATAGCCCGCGGCCGCACGGTTGCCAAAATGAACTAGGACGGTGGAACCGATCTCGGCATCGTTGGCAAGTGACTGCGGAATGCCGTAGGCGAACGGCTCGGACAGCGCACGCGTCGGGATTTCGAGAACCACGCTCGCATAGGCGGCGATGGGCTCAGGTGCAGGTTTAAGCTGCGTCGGGGCGGCGGCAGGAGCCGCGGACTTCGGAGTCTCCTCCGGTTCCGGCGAACCAAACAGCGAAAGTTGCTCGGCCATAGCCCCAGCACCTCCTATCCCATACGTCTACAGAAACAAGAGCCCCGCTCTGAGTGAACGGGGCTCGGATAAAAACGTTTGCGCAGCGATTACAGCGCCATCGTGCGGGCGCGGTCGATGCGCGCCAGGCAGTCGTCGCGGCCGACGAGCGCCATGGTCTCACCCAGCGGGGGGCTCACCATGTTGCCGCAGACGGCGACGCGCACGGCCTGGAACACCACGCGCTTCTTGAGGTCCATCTGCTCGGGCAGCGGATCAAGCGCGGCGTCGATGTTGGCAGCCGTCCACTCGTCCACGCCCTCGAGCGCGGCCTTGGCGGCATCAAGAATGGCGCCCATGCCTTCCTTGGCCAGGCCCTTGTTGACGGACTTCTCGTCATACTCGAGCGTCTCGGCCGTAGCAAAGATGGGAGCGGCGACGGTCACGGCATCGGCCGGCATCTTGGTGCGCGGCTTGACAATGGCGGCAAGCGCGTCGATCCAGTCCTCGCCGTACTCGACATTACCCTCGATGAGGCCTGCCTCGTGCAGCTCGGGGACCATGATCTCGTCGGCAAACTGGGCATCGGACATGCCATTGATGTACTCGGCGTTGACCCAGTCGAGCTTCTTGGGGTCGAAGGTCGCCGGGTTCTTGGAGATGCGGTCGAGCGAAAACTTACTGGCCAGAACATCGCGCGGGATGATTGTAGTCTCGCCGTCGAGCGACCAGCCGAGCAGCGCCAGGTAGTTGACGAAGGCGTCGGACAGGTAGCCGGCGTCGCGGTACTCCTCCACGGAGGTAGCGCCGTGGCGCTTGGAGAGCTTCTTGCCGTCGGCGCCCAAGATCATGGAGATGTGGGCGAACGTGGGCACGGGCGCGCCGAGGGCCTCGTAGACCATGACCTGACGCGGGGTGTTGGACAGGTGGTCGTCGCCGCGGATGACATGGGTGATCTTCATCATGGCGTCGTCGACGACGGTCGCGAAGTTGTACGTGGGCGTGCCGTCGGAACGGAAGATGACAAAGTCGTCGAGCTCCTTGGCGTCGAAGGTCACCTCACCGTGGACGGCGTCGTGGATGACGACGTCGCCGCGGTCCTCGGGCACCTTGATGCGCAGGACGTAGGACTCGCCGGCCTCGATGCGGCGGCGGGCCTCCTCGGGATCAAGATCGCGGCAACGGCGCTGATAGCCCTGGAAGGGGTCCTTGCGCTCCTGCGCGGCCTTGCGGTCGGCGTCGAGCTGCTCCTTGGTGCAGAAGCAGGGATAGGCCTTGCCCTCGTCCCAAAGCTTCTGAGCGGCCTGCTTGTACAGGTCCAGGCGCTCGGTCTGGGCGTAGGGGCCAAAATCGCCGCCCACCTCGGGACCCTCGTCCCAGTCCAGGCCCAGCCAACGCATGGCGCGCAGGATGATCTGCGTGTTCTCGTCGGTGGAGCGGGTGGGGTCGGTGTCGTCGATGCGCAGGATGAACGTGCCGCCGTTTGCGCGGGCGAAAGCCCAGTTATAGATAGCGGTGCGGGCGCCGCCGATGTGCAGCTTGCCCGTCGGTGAGGGTGCAAAGCGGACGCGAACGTCTGATGCCATGGAAATCTCCTCGATTGCAGGATGGATGTCTAACTGCACCAGTATAAAGCATCAAAGCAACCTCCGCACAAAGGGCACCGACCTACTCATTGGGGACAGACTTAAATGACCAGTCGTTGGAGACGTTCTTAGTTTAAGGCTGCTCATTTAATGTCTGTCCCCAATGAGTAGGTGCGGAAAGGGTGTGAATGTTTGATTTACGCGCTATGATGTGCCCTTGCATAGAGAGCCCGGCGGAATGGTAACGGTCGCCGGGACACGTTTTTGAAAGGACAATCATGTCAGAAGAACTTCGTTCCATCCCGCCCCAACACGGGTCCTTTGTTTTTACGTCGGAGTCGGTGACCGAAGGTCATCCCGATAAGATCGCTGACCAGATCAGCGACGCCGTCCTCGACGCAATCCTCGCCAAAGAAATAGAGCTCCAGGAGCAGGGCTACATCGCCCCCAACGGCGTGCCCGCCAACGTGGAGAACGTCCGCTGCGCCTGCGAGACCCTCGTGACCACCGGCACCGTCATCGTCGCCGGCGAGATTCGCACCCAGGCCTACGTCGACGTACAGGAAATCGCCCGCGGTGTTATCCGCCGCATTGGCTACAACCGTGCCAAGTTCGGTTTTGACTGCGACACCTGCGGCGTTATGAGCCTCATCCACGAGCAGTCGCCCGATATCGCCCAGGGCGTTGACGAGTCCTTCGAGACCCAGACCGGCGCCACCACCGACCCGATCGACCTTATCGGTGCCGGCGACCAGGGCATGATGTTCGGTTATGCCTCCAACGAGACCAAGACCCTCATGCCCATGCCACACTACCTTGCCAGCCGCTTGGCCGAGCGCCTGGCAGCCGTGCGCCACGACGGCACCCTCGCCTATCTGCGTCCCGATGGCAAAACCCAGGTCACCGTGCGCTACGAGGATGGCAAGCCCGTCGAGGTCACGACCATCGTCATCTCCACGCAGCACGCCGCCGAGATCGAGGATATGGGCAAGATCAAGGCCGACCTCATTGAGCACGTCATCACCCCGGTCATGGCCGCCGAGAACATGCCGTGGGACAACGCGGACATCTACGTGAACCCCACTGGTCGCTTTGTCGTGGGCGGCCCCATGGGCGACACGGGCCTGACCGGCCGCAAGATCATCGTCGACACCTACGGCGGCTACGGCCGTCACGGCGGTGGCGCCTTTAGCGGCAAGGACTGCACCAAGGTCGACCGCTCCGCCGCGTATGCCGCGCGCTGGGTCGCCAAGAACGTGGTCGCCGCCGGTCTGGCCGACCGCTGCGAAGTTGAGCTTGCCTACGCCATCGGCGTTTCCAAGCCCCTCTCAATCATGGTCGACACCTTCGGTACCGCGCATGTTGCCGAGGACAAGATCGTCGAGGCCGTAGAGAAGACATTCGACCTGCGCCCGGGCGCAATCATCCGCGACCTAGACCTGCGTCGCCCCATCTACGAAAAGACGGCAGCCTACGGTCACTTCGGCCGCGAAGACGCCGACTTCACCTGGGAGAAGACCGACCGAGTCGAAGAACTCAAAGCAGCCTGCGGCCTGTAATTAAGAACCGCTAAGGTCACAACAACATATGCACTTTCAAAAGAAGTACCGGTCCCAACCGGTACTTCTTTTTTATTTAAAGGTGGTGAAGATGAGCCGACCTGGGACATGGAATAGGTCATAGGCCGATAAATTTCGCAGCAGAGCGACTCCAACCATGTATCCTAAGTTCCGAGGGCTTTGGTATTTGGTCGATCGCGAGTTCCGCACGAGCCGGAGAGCACTTAATGTGCTCTCCGTGCGAGCAGGACTGTAGAGCAGGCGACCAAATACTAAAGCCCTCGGAACGACGGGATAGAACAGGAGCGCATATGGCAGGCAAGCCGCAAACACTAGCTACGACCTCGGCATTCGAGATCTTGGGCCCCGTCATGGTCGGCCCCAGCTCATCGCACACCGCCGGCGCCCTGCGGTGCGCCCAAGTTGCCGCCAGCCTGCTGGAAGGCCGCATCACCAAGGTCACCTTTGGCCTGTGGAACTCCTTCGCCCACACCTACCGCGGCCACGGCACCGATCGTGCGCTCGTCGCGGGCATCCTGGGCCTCGACACCGACGACGAGAATATCAAGCAGGCCTTCGACCTCGCACGCGAGCAGGGCCTCGAATATCACTTTGACATCAGGGGCGACGACGCCTCCATCCACCCCAACACCGTCGACATCGACATGGTCGACGACACGGGCGCCACGGCACAGGTCCGCGGTGAGAGCCTGGGCGGCGGCAAGATGCGCATCAGCCGCATTAACGGCGTCGGCGTCGACATCTCGGGTATGTACTCCACACTCTTCGTGGCGCACTACGACGTCCCCGGCGTGCTCGCCGCGCTCACCAACCTGCTCGCCTACGCACACGTGAACATCGCCTTCTGCCGCACCTACCGCACCGAAGTGGGCGGCCAGGCCTACTCCGTCTTTGAGACCGACGGCGCGCCCGACGACACCGTTGTCCCCATGCTACGCAAGCTCGACAATGTCGATTACGCGACCTTTATCGAACTCCCCGGTTCTGCCTCGTCGCTCTCCCCCGGCGTCTCGGCAAAGGAGATCTTCGACGACGGCGAGCAGCTGCTCGATGCATGCGCCGAGCTCGGCCTGAATATCGGCGCCGTTATGGCCGTGCGCGAGGCGCGTCTGACCGGTGAGGCCCACGCCGTCGCCGCCATGCGCCGCGTGCTCGACGTCATGCGCGAGGAGACCACGACCCCCATCGTCAATCCGCAGAGATCGCTCGGCGGGCTTATCGGCGGCGAGGCTAAACTCGTCGATGCCACCGGCCGCAACGATTTGAGCACGAGCCTGATGGGCCCCGTCCAGACCGACGCCGTGGCCCGCGCCATGGCCGTGCTCGAGCGCTCCGCTACCATGGGCGTGATCGTCGCCGCCCCCACGGCCGGCTCCGCGGGTGTCGTGCCCGGCTGCGTGCTGGCGCTCGCCGACCACCTGCAGCTCGACGACGAGCAGGTCATGGACGCGCTCTACTGCGCAGCCGCCATCGGCCTCAACCTCACCACAAGCGCCTGCGTCGCCGGCGCCGAGGGCGGCTGCCAAGCCGAAGTGGGAAGCGCCGCCGCCATGGCAGCCGCTGCGCTGGTGCAGATGCTCGGCGGCACGCCCAAGCAGGCGCTCGACGCCAGTTCCATCGCGCTGAGCAACCTGCTGGGCCTCGTGTGTGACCCCGTTGGAGGCCTGGTCGAGGTGCCCTGCCAAAATCGCAATGCCATCGGCGTGGCAGCGGCCTTTAGTTCGGCACAACTCGCCCTCGCCGGCATAAAGAGCCTGGTGCCGTTTGACCAGATGGCACATGTCATGCTCTCGGTGGGCCACGCGTTGCCGGCCACGCTGCGCGAGACGGCAAAGGGCGGCATCGCGCAGGCTCCGGCCGCACTTTCGGCCTGTGCAAAATGCGGTGTGTGCGGATAACGGCAAAGAATGACTCAAAGGTGGGACAAATGTCCCACCTCTTTTGAATGCCACCGTTTCCGTACCACAAACAGCAGGGCAATCGCTATAATGCAAGCCCAGTAAAAACACGATGAGCCGCAAGGCGAAAATCGAAGGATATGCATACGATGTCGCAAAACGATCGAACTCAACTGATTCCCGATCCGCAGCAGCCGAGCAGGCACACCGGCGGCGTTCAGTCACCGCGTCCTATCGCGCCGAGCCACGGTCAGCAGCGTGGTGCAGCAAACGCTTCCCAACGCCCGAACCAGCAGCGTCAGCAACGTCAGCAACGTCAGCAACGCCAGGCAAACGGCAATGCGCCCAAGCAGCCCCCCACGCACGCTCGAGGCGATCGCGGCCCCGCGCGCAAACCCGCCGGCAACAATAAGTCGGGCAAAAAGACGACGCTCTTTGTCGTCCTGGGTCTTATCGTCATTGTCTATATCGTAGGCGTCGTAGCGTTTTCGCAGCTAGCCTACCCCAACACCACCATCGCCGGCGTCGACGTCTCGTTCTCCAACGCTTCGTCTGCCGCTACCAAGGTCAATTCGGCATGGAAGCACTATAAGCTCGCCGTGACAGGCGATGACTTTAGCTGGACCTATCAGCCCGAGTCCGATGAACCTATCGTCGATGGCGAAGCTGCCGCAAAAGAAATCATCGACCACAACGAAGCCTTTATTTGGCCGGTCCGCCTTGTGGAATCCATAAGCGGCAAGACCAAAACAACCGCTACCTCCAACGAAGTCGATCTTGATCAAGACGTCGACCTGTCCATGCTCTCCGACGCCTTTGACCAAAAGAAGTTTGAGAAGGATCTGGGCGCCGCCATCGACGAGTTTAACGAGGGGCGTTCGGGCACGTTCGAGGCCAATAGCTCCTATGACGAGCAAGCCGGCAAGTTTACCGTCGAGAAGGCGCGCTCCAACGAAAAACTCAACCGCGAGCATGTCATTAAGTATGCCGAACTCGAGCTTGCCTCGCTGGCCGAGACCGTAGATCTTTCCAAGCTCGGCAACGATGCCTATGAGCCGCTCAATGGAACGCTGACCGATAATCAGATTCAGGCCGCATGCGATGCCGCCAACAACTTCCTGGGCGTCAACGTGACCCTCAAGCTTAACGGCGAGGATGCCGGCAAGGTTGATGGCAGCTCCGTGTTGCAGTGGATCAGCTTCGCCGATCCGGCCAACCCCACGCTCGATACGTCGCAGATCAGCAGCTGGGCAGCCGAGCTCGCCAACGGCTTTAATACCGTTGGCTCCACTCGCTGGTGGACGCGCGCCGATGGCAAGCAGTGCGCCGTCGAAGGCGGTGACTTTGGTTGGTCCATCGACAGCAGCTCGCTCGCCAAGCAGGTCGAGGACGCCATTAACAACAAGCAGACCGGCGAAATCGAGATCAAGTACTCCCAGAAGGCCGACACCTTTACCGCAAAGGGAGAGCCCGACTGGAAGGCGTATATCGACGTCGACCTGTCCGAGCAGCACGCGCGCTACTATGACGAGAACGGTAATATCGTTTGGGAGGCCAACTTTATTTCCGGCAAACCGGGCGAAGACGCAACCCCCGAGGGCGTGTGGCAGATCAACAGCAACGACGGCGGCAGCACCCTGATCGGAGCCAAGGACCCCGAGACCGGTAAGCCCAAATACGAAAGCCCGGTGAGCTACTGGATGCCGTTTGAGGGCAATATGATCGGCTTCCACGATGCCACCTGGCAAAACGACAAGAGCTTCGATAATGCCGAGTCGTACAAGTGGTGCGGCAGCCACGGTTGCATCAACCTGCGCCTGGCAGACGCCAAGGCACTGCACGACTGCATCAAAGTCGGCCTGTGCGTGGTTGTCCACTCATAGTGCAACGCGCGCATTCCTACAACGTGGAACCGCTGCGACCAATCTAACAGTTCCGAAAGAAACCGTTCTATGCGCCCACCCCAACCGGTGGGCGCATATACTTATCAAGGTTCTTTCTATAAAGGAGACGCTATGCCGAATGTCCCCACCATCACCCCGGGCCCGGATGATACCGAGCACACGCCCGAAGGTGCCACCGAAACGATTCCTCTGATTACAAACGCACACACCGACAAGCAGAGCGGACGCGCGAACGATACGGCCGAGATTTCCGATGAAGAGGCATATGCCAAGCTCAAGGCAAAACGCGCCGAACGTCGACGCAAAAAGCTGATTCGACGCGGTATTGCCGCCGGCGTCGTGGGTGCCATCGCGCTCATTGCCATTGTCGCAACCCTGGTTATCAATGCGCAGCCACAAGGCGCTAGCGGGCCTGTGACCGACATGGTGACCGAGGGCACGTTTAGCTCAACGGTCGAGGCGAAAGGCCAACTCAAACCCATTTCGTCCTCAGTGGTCTCCCCTTCTGTCGACGGCACGGTCGATTCGATCAACGTGCAGGCAGGCCAATCCGTCAACGAGGGCGACGTGCTTATGACCATTAAAAACGACGAGCTCAATCGCAACGTTGCCGAGGCGCAGCGTGCAGTTGCAGCCGCTCAGGAAGACCTCGCCAACGCACAGAAAGCCGCAGCCGCCGCGCAGGCCACCCCAACGACGGACGTCGATGGAGCTTCCGCAGCGGCTGACGTCTCCGCCGCATCAGCGGACACGAACGCCGTATCGGCCGCGCAGCGCAGCCTCGCATCGGCCCAGGCAAACCTCGACCAGGCGAACGCCAAGGCCGCCAGTCGCACGGTCACGGCCCCGAGCTCGGGTAGCATCGTGGAGCTCAACGCCAAGGTGGGCGCCACGGTAACAGGCGGCATGATCATGGGCGAAAGCGATACGAGCGGCGGCAAGCAATGCATGCAGATCGCCGACCTATCCAAGATGAAGGTGACCGTGCAGGTGGGCGAAAAGGACATCGCCAAGATCGCCGTTGGGCAGAGAGCCAACGTCACGTATCCCGCGTTTCCCGATATCGTGAGCCAGGGAACCGTCACGGCCATCGCGTCGGTGGCAAACTCCGACGCCGCAAACGGTGGCGGCGGCAACGTAACCTTTAACGTCGACATCCTCATCGAGGCGCCCGACGCGCGCCTGAAGCCGGGCATGACGGCCGAGGTATCGGTGGTGACCGAGCAGCTCGACGACGTGGTGATGGTGCCGACGATGGCGCTCATGACCGAAGACGGCGAACACTATTACGTCAACGTGGCAACCGATGACGAGGGCAAGCAAACCCATCGCGTGAAGGTGGCCGTCGTGACACAAAACGACAACGAAGCCGTAGTCGGCAAGACACAGGTCAAGCGCGACGACCAGGGCAACGAGATCAACCCTGACGTGCCGGTTACCAAGCTGCGCGATGGCGACACCCTCGTCATGGACACCGGAGCGGACGCAACGGCTGACGGCGGCTACAGCGCGGATTCGGGCAGTATGACTGCCGATGAGGACATGTAATGCGTCCCGTTATCGACATTCGCAACGTGCACCGCATCTTTGAGAGCGAGGCAGGTTGCGCCCACATCCTGCACAACGTGAGCCTTGCGGTAATGAGCGGCGAATTCGTCGCTATCACTGGCCCCTCGGGTTCGGGCAAATCAACGCTCATGAACATCCTCGGCTGCCTGGATAAGCCGACGGCGGGCGACTACTACCTGCAAGGGATCAACGTGGCCGAGCTTGACGATGACGAGCTCACCGAAGTTCGCGCCCTGAGCATTGGCTTTGTCTTTCAGAGCTTCAACCTGCTGCCGCGCCTGTCGGTTATCGAAAACGTCATGCTGCCGTTGGCCTACACCAATGTGCCCCGAAGCCAGCGGGAAATGCGCGCCGTGCACGCGCTGCAGGCCGTCACGCTACCGGTCGACCACTGGGACCACCGCATATCCGAGCTCTCGGGCGGCCAGATGCAGCGTGTCGCCATCGCGCGCGCCCTTGTCAATGACCCGCCCATCATCCTGGCCGATGAGCCGACGGGAAACCTGGACTCCGCGACTGGAGCGCTTGTGATGGAGACCTTCCATAAGCTCCAGAAGCGCGGCAAAACCATCGTTCTTATCACACACGACCCCGGCATCGCCGCCGAAGCCGACCGTGCCGTGACCATCCGCGATGGTCGCATTCACGACGGCGCGTATATTCCACATGCACCGCAGACCCTGCGCAGCGCCGTAGATAGCCTGCCCATGATTTCCGCCTCCGCCAACCCGCCGAAAGGAGTGGTGGCATGAGCGCCCGCGATCTCATCCAGGAAGCCCTTCACTCGCTCGAGGCCAACAAGGGGCGCAGCCTGCTCACCATCCTGGGCATTGTCATCGGCATCGCCTCGGTTATCGCCATGACTTCGCTCATCGGCGGCATCCAAAACAGCCTGGTCAACAGCCTGGGCCTCAATGCGGCACGCATGGTGCAAATCTATTCGTCGCAAGAACTCACCGAGTCGGACATCGAGAAGCTTCAAAAACTGGTGCCGCAGATAGAGCAGATCGGCATTGTCGACAGCGCGTATACCGAGTACAAGACCGGCGATAAAAGCTATACCGTCATGGCACAGGGTGTCGATAGCGACATGCTCGACGCCGTGGGGGCCAGCAAGCTCGTTGCGGGGCGCACCTATTCCCAGGCCGAGTCCCAATCAGGCTCGCGCGTGGCGCTCATCAGCCGCGGCGGCGCCGATCAGCTTTACGGCAACGAACAGGATGCGCTGGGGAAAACCATCAAGGTGTCCAACGGCGAGGTGCAGATTGTAGGCGTGATTGATGGCGGCAGCGACTCCATGGGCTCGCTCACGCTGTATATGCCACGCGAAACCATCGCCGGGCTGTTTGGCGACGAGAATCCTTCATTCCCCAGTGTGACGGCACTTGCCGCCGAGGGCACGGACATGGATGAGCTTTGTAAGACCATCGAGTCCAAGGTGCGCGCGATGAAGGGCATCGCGGAGGAGGATGAGTACGACAGTGTATCGGCGACATCCATGAAAAGCGCCATCGATGCACTCAACTCCTTTATGGGCGCGTTCTCGCTCATCATGGGTGCTGTCGCCAGCATCTCGCTGCTTGTCGGCGGTATCGGCATTATGAATATGATGCTTACCAACGTCACGGAGCGCATTCGCGAGATCGGCATCCGCCGCGCTCTGGGCGCCAGTCGTCGCGATATCACCGCGCAGTTTTTGGCCGAGTCTTCGGCGCTGTGCGTCACCGGCGGACTGTTGGGTGTCCTGATAGGCTATCTGCTAGCCTGGGGCCTCGCGATGTTTGCCTCCGGATCCGGGATTCTTGGCGAGCTCGGAGCCAGCGGGCAAATCATACCGAGCTTTTCAATCGCCACGGTGCTGCTGGCCTTCGCCGTCTCCGTCGGCATCGGCGTAATCTTTGGCTTCTACCCCGCTCGCCGCGCAGCAAAGCTCGACCCCGTCGAGTGTCTACGCTACCAGTAAGCCACCACCAACAAGTTGCGGTGAATTATGGACTGAATATGCTATCTAGCAGCAAAAACAGACACTATTTCACCGCAACTTATTGAAGGGTTGCTTGCGCCAGTTCCGGGCGTCGTCTCGAGCTTTTGGCGGATGACGGGCTTGTACGGGTCGAGCTTGCTCGGGGCGCTCCTCCTCGCGGGCGCCTAGCGCGCGAACTCCCGTAAGAGCGCGTCTTCCACTTCCCGAAGCGAAAGGGCCCCGCCTCCCTCGGCGGGACGGGCGACCACGACACAGCGCGCTCCCGCGTCGCGCGCTGCGGCGAGCTTCTCAGCCGTGCCGCCTACGGTTCCCGAGTCCTTGGTCACAAGCCACTGGGCGCCTACCTGCCGAAGCATCGCCTCGTTGAGCTCGCGGGTGAAGGGCCCCTGCATGCCGATGACGTGCGACGGCGAAAACCCCGCGTCGATGCACTTCGTTATAGCACCGGGCAGCGGGAGCACACGCACAAAGAAGCGCTCCGCGAAATCGGCGACGCGCGTGTAGGGAGCAAGCTCCTTGCTCCCCGTCGTGAGAAGCGCGCGACCCGGGTTCTCGGAGAGAAAGCGCGCCGCGCAGGCGATCGACGCGACCGACACGACGCCTTTGGGCAGCGCCTCGGCCGGGCGCGCAAGGCGCAGGCATCGTGCACCCACGGCGAGCGAAGCGGCCCGGATGTTGCCGCTTGCGAGCGTAGCGAAGGGGTGCGTGGCGTCGACGACGATGCGCGCGCCGGAAAGCTCGCGCTCCATGTCGGCCTCGTCGAGCCTGCCCGCATGCACCTCGATGCCCGGAAGCTCGCCCAAAAGCTCGCCTCCGTACTCGGTTGCCGCGTAGGCACGGGCGGGGATGCCCGCCCCGCTCGCCCATTCGCACAGAAGGCGGCCCTCGGTGGTGCCGGCGAAGATGCGCAGGGCCGGCACGGATGCGGGGGCCGTCACTTCGCGCCACCCGTGCGCGTGATCTGGTAGAGCAGCGCGTTCATAATGGCGGCCGCCACGGTCGAGCCGCCCTTGCGACCCCTCGCGACGATGGCCGGCACGCGTCGCGCGAGTAGCTCCTCTTTCGCCTCGACCACGTTCACAAACCCGACCGGCACCCCAACGACGAGCGCGGGCGCGATCTTCCCCGCGTCCATGAGCTCGGCGAGGCGCAGAAGTGCTGTGGGAGCGTTTCCGACGGCCACGATGAGCGGACCCTCGATGCGGCAAGCTTTGTCCATGCTCGCAACGGCGCGAGTCGTGCCCGCGGCGCGCGCCGTTGCGGCGACATCAGGGTCGGCCATGTAGCACACGGCCTTGCAGCCGAGCTTCGCGAGCGCGGGCTTGCTTATGCCTGCGAGCGCCATGTTCGTGTCGGTGAGCACCGTGGCCCCTGCGCGCAGTGCGTCGAGCGCACAGTGCGCGGCATCATGGGTGAACACGAGGGAATCGGCGTACGAGAAGTCGGCAGTGGTGTGGATGACGCGCTTCACGACGGGCTCTTCGAGCGGCGGGAACGTGCGGCCGCCAAGCTCTTCGGTGATGATCTCGAAGCTGCGCCGCTCGATGTCGCCGGGCGCCATCTCCTTGGAATCCATCTAGTACTCCACTCCTTCCCTTGCACATATCCCCTGAGAGTAGGGGTGTTTCTCGCACCGCATCTCGGTTATGTAGTCAGCCTTCTCCACGATCTTGCGGGAAGGCGCGCGCCCGGTGAGCGCTACTTCGACGCCGCGCGCGGACATATCGAGCGCGCGGTCCACGAGCGCCTCGTCGACAAGCCCCTTCGAAAGCGCGTCGAGCGCCTCGTCGAGCACGAGCAGCCCCTCCTGAGCGCCCTCGAGCTCGGCTAGCGCGGAAGCGAGGTTCCCATCGTGCAGCTCGCACGTCGCGGCAAGTTCTTCCGACGTCATTGACCAAGTAAACTTGTCCGACACCTTCCCCGCGAACACGGGCACGCCAAAATGCTCGGCGAGCAGGCGCGCCTCCCCGCTTTCGCCGTCTTTCAGGAACTGCACGACGACGACGCGGCGGCCTGCGGCGATCATGCGAAGGGCGAGGCCCATCGCCGCCGTGGTCTTGCCTTTGCCGTCGCCATGATACACGTGGATCATACGCCCTCCTCGATAATGCGGTAGACATACTCCATGTCGAGCGCCCCGCGCACGACATCGGCCAGGCGGTCGAACTCGCGCGCACGGTGATCGGCCGCGGACGCTGCGCCCGCAGCACCCACGACGCTCTCGGGCAGGCCGCGCATGCGCGCGAGCGAGCGCGCGAGGGCGAGCGCCACCCCCGGTTCGTCGAACAGGCCGTGGAGATAGGTTCCGAACACGTTTCCGCAGGCCGCGCCTTCTGGTTTGCCGCCAATCGTGCCCGCAGGGGCGCAGGAGACGGTCGTTTCGCCGTCGTGAATCTCGTACCCGCGCGCCGTCATGCCGTTCCACACCGAAAACGTGCCTTGGGCGCCCGTGATGCGCAGCTCCGACTGGGCGAGGCGCTTTTCCTCCTTGAACACCGTACTTGCAGGGATGAGCCCGAGCCCGCGCGCGGTGCCAGCGCCTTCCCTGCCGTGCGGATCGGAAAGCTCGTCTCCCAAAAGCTGGTAGCCTCCGCATATGCCGAGCACCGGCGTGCCCGCGCCCGAAAGCGCGCGTACACAGGCTCCGATGCCGCTAGCCGCAAGCCAGCGCGCGTCGTCGAGCGTGGTCTTCGAGCCGGGGAGCACCACCAGGTCGGGTCGGCCCAGATCGGTCGTCGAGGAAACGTAGCGCACGCCCACGCCGGGCACGCGCGAAAGCGGGTCGAAGTCGGTGAAGTTCGACAGATGCGGAAGGCGCACGACGGCGACGTCGATGACGCCGCGCGCCTCGCGGGCAGATAGGCGCGGCGCGAGCGAGTCCTCGTCGTCCAGGTCGAGCGTAAGATACGGCACGACCCCCACGACGGGAACCCCGCACATCTTCTCGAGCGGGGCCAAACCCGGGCGCAGGATTTCCACATCGCCGCGGAACTTGTTCACCACAAGCCCCCGCAAAAGCGCGCGATCCTCGGGTGCAAAGAGCGCGACCGTGCCGTAGAGCTGGGCAAACACCCCGCCTGGGTCGATGTCGCCCGCGAGCAGCACGGGGGAGGACACGGCGCGCGCGAGCCCCATGTTGACGATGTCGTTTTCGGCAAGGTTGATTTCGACGGGGCTGCCGGCGCCCTCGATGACGATGACGTCGTTTTCCTCCGCGAGCGAATCGAACGCCTCCAAAATCTGCGGCATGAGCGCCTTCTTTCGCGCGAAGTAGTCCCTCGCAGCGAAGGCTCCCTGCGCCTTGCCGGCCACGATGAGCTGGCTTCGGTGGTCGTTTTCGGGCTTGAGCAGAATGGGGTTCATGCGCACGTCGGGCGCGATGCCGCACGCCTCGGCCTGCATGATCTGGGCGCGCCCCATCTCGAGCCCATCGGCCGTGACACCGCTGTTGAGCGCCATGTTCTGGCTCTTGAAGGGAGCCACGCGCAGTCCGTCCTGCGAAAGCACACGGCACAGCCCCGCCGCAAGCAGGCTCTTCCCCGCGTTCGACATGGTGCCCTGGATCATGATGGGCTTCGCCCTACCCACGGGTATCGACCTCCTTCGCCGAGCCTCGGCCATCCGCGCCCGCCATAGCGCCGCTGCAAGAAGCGCCGCCCCGTTCGTCGGGTTCGCCTTCGCCCGATGCGCCTTCCGCCCGAAGCGCGCGGCTGAACGCCATCGCAAGCCAGGCGTTCTCCTTGCGCGTGCGCACCGCGACGCGGCACCAGAAACGGGACAGTACCGAAAACGAGTCGCACGTGCGGACCAAAACCCCCTGTTTATACAGGCGCTCGGGGATGTCTTTCGCCGGCGTGCGGACTAAAAGGAAGTTCGCATCCGACGGCACGACGGAAAGCCCGAGCGAGGAGAGCTCGTGGGAAAGCCACGCTCGCTCGCCCGCCAATACATCGCGCGTGCGCGAGACGTATTCAACGTCTTCCAGGGCGGCGATGCCCGCGGCCTCGGCGACCGAGGAGACGGGCCACGCCTGCCCCGCCCGGCGAATCCCCTCGATGAGTGGGGCGTTTCCGCTGATCAGATATCCCAACCGCAACCCCGCCATTCCGTAGAGCTTGGTAAACGCGGAGAGCACGGCCACATGGCGCGAACACGCGGCGCGTGCGGCCACGCTCCTTTCGCGGGCGTCGGGCGCAAATCCGAGGAAGCACTCGTCCACGACGAGCAGCGCGCCCACCTGCTCGCAGCGGCGAGCCGCGGCATCGATCACGCTGGGGTCGACGAGGCGCCCCGTCGGGTTGTTCGGGTTGCAGAGGTACGCCACGTCTCCCGGCCCCTCGATCGCGCGGGCGAAGGAGGCGGGCACGTCGAAGTCGTCCGCTTCGGAGAGCGGGAACTCCTGCACGCATGCGCCGTAGTACGATGCCGCCTCCGCATATTCAGAGAACGTCGGCGCACACACGACGATGCGTTTCGGGCGCACCGCCGCGGCGAGCCGCCAGATGATGTCGGACGCGCCCGCGCCGCAGACGATAGTATCTTCGGGAATGCCCTGGGCGCGCGCTAGGGCGCGAACGAGGGCGATGCTTTCCCTATCGGGGTAGGCGTCGATTCGAGAAAGCGCCTTGCAAGCTGCGGCGACGGCGCGCGGCGAGGGGCCTGCCGGATTCACGTTCACCGAGAAGTCGATGAGGTCGGAGGCGCCCCCTTCGCAAGCGATGCCGAGCGATTGCGTGCTACCCCCATGCGCACGGGCGCGAAGGATTCCCCCGGCAGCCCGGGGCACGGCGCGGTCCTCCCTCATGCCATCACCCCCACGGCGAGCACGACCGCCGCGCGCGCGGCGCCGAAGACGACGAGCGCGCATACGGACGCGGCGAGCATGAGCCTTGTCGCCCGAGCGATGTCGCCCCACTCGATTTCGCGGTACGCGTCGCCTATCGTCGGTTTCTCAACGAGCTTGCCGAAATACACCGCGGGTCCTGCCAGGCGCAGCCCGAGCGCGCCCGCGCACGCCGACTCGGTCTGCGCCGCGTTCGGGCTCGCATGGCGACGCCTGTCACGGCGCCAGATGCGCGCCGCCCCGCGCGCGTCGAGCCCAGCGATCGGGCACACGGCGATCATGAGCAGGGCCGATAAGCGCGAGGGAATCCAGTTCACCGCATCGTCGAGGCGCGCCGAGGCGCAGCCGAAGTCGATGTAACGCGAGTTTTTGTAGCCCACCATGCTGTCGAGCGTGTTCACCGCCTTGTACGTCATGCCCAAGGGCGCACCCCCGATCATAAGATAGAAAAGCGGCGCGATGACGCCGTCGCTCGCGTTCTCCGCCACCGTTTCCACGGCGGCGCGCGCAACGCCCTGCTCGTCGAGAACAGACGTATCGCGTCCCACGATGAGCCCGACGGCTTCGCGCGCCGCGACAAGGCCGCCCTTCGAGAACGCGCGGGCCACGGCCAGGCTCTGGCGGCGCAGCTCGCATGCCGCGAGAATCTGATAGCTCGCCCATGCCTCGGCCACGAAGCGCAAGCCGGGGTGAACCATGCCGCAAAGATGCAGGATTCCCCAGGTCAAAAGCCCACACGCAAGCGGAAGCGCCACGGCGAGCACAAGCCCTGCGGCGCGCGTGCCCGCGGACGTTTGCGGGAATGCGCCCCGCAGGCGGCCTTCGGCCCACGTGATCGCGCGCCCCATGGCGACGACGGGATGGGGGAGCCAGCGCGGGTCGCCGAAGGCAAGGTCGGCCGCGAACCCGGCGGCGACGGCAAGAATCGTCATCACCGGGCATCGCCTCCCGAAGCGGGGCGAACGTCGCGAAGGCAGCGCCCATCCCAGGTGGCGGCCCATGCGCCGCCCGGCTCGGTATGCACGTCGAAATATCCCATTTTCGGGACAGCTAACTCGGAGAGCAGCGCTTTCACGGTACCCGCGTGAACGACGAAGACGGCGCGCCCACTCCCCTGGGCGCGCTCCGATTCGCACGCCTCCCGAAACGCCGCGACGACGCGGCGGGTGAAATCGCCCTTGTCCTCGCCATGCGGGCAGCGCGTCTCGCACCAGGAGTCTACCCAGGCGCGGTAGCGCACATCCTCTTTAAGCTCGGCTGCGCTTCGCCCCTCGAAGTCACCGAAATCCATCTCGCGCAGACCGGGGCACGCCATAAGCTCCGCGTTCGGGAAGAGGATGCGCGCCGTCTGGTCGGTGCGGGCCATGCCGCTCGTGATAACACGGAACACGTCACGATCGCACGCGAGGTCGCGCAAAGCGCGCTCGCCCGCGCTCGACAGGGGCTCGTCGGTGCCCGCCCCGCTGTAGCGATGGTCTTCCGTGCCCGCCGTGGCACCATGGCGCACGAAGACGACTTCCAAAGGCGCGCCCGCGCCCTGCGTCCCTCGAGGCGCATCGGCAAGGTTTCCTTTGATGACCTGGGGAATCCCGCACGTCATGCGCACGACGACGTCGGCGCGCGCAGCGAGCGCGCATCCCAGGCGCCCCGCGCGCTCGCGCCATTGGGCGTCTTCCGCACGCATAGGGACGACCCCCGAGCCGACCAAGGACAGAATCACTACGTCGAAGCCGATCAGCCGCTCGAGCGCCCGGTCAGCGTCGAACGCGCGTACGAGTTCCTCAGCACGGTACGCGACGCGGCCGGCAAAAGCCGCGGGCACACCGCCCTCCGTAAGCTGCGCCGCGTCGACGAAATCGTCCGCCGCGAACCCGAGCTTTTCGCGCACGAAGGTCCTCTTCCCCGAATGCGCGCCACCTACCACGAGCATCATAGGAGCATGCCCCCCGCCACCAGCATGGCAAGCATCGCGAGCTCGGCCCATTGCAGAAACCATCCGGCCAAATCCCCCGTCACCCCGCCGAAGCGGGACAGGGCAACATGGCGGTACCACGCGAGCGCCAAAAGCCCCGCCACCGCCATAAGGGCGCCGACGGCCCGAGCGCACGCGACCATCCCTGCAGCCGAAGCCGCAGCGAAAGCGCAAAGCGGCACGACGATCGCCGCGCGCTTCTTTGCAGGCGAGAGCCCCGCGGCCATGCCGTCCGCCCGCGCGGCAGGCCAGCATTCTACGGCGAGCCCCGAAAGCGCGCGGGAGAACACGAGCGAGCACAGAAGCGCGAGGAACGCCCCCGCCGTAAGCGGCAGCGCGGTGAACAGGGAAAATTGCAAAATAAGGTACACGACAACACCAATGACCCCGAAGGCGCCCGCCCGCGGGTCGTGCATGATCTCGAGCTTTCGCTCGCGCGGGGCCCAACTTGCAAGCGCATCGGAGGTGTCGCAGAGCCCGTCTAGGTGGATGCCTCCCGTCACCGCCACAGGCAACGCCACGAGCACGGCCGCGACAATGGTCGCGGGCACGCCGAGTAGGTTCGCCACGTGCCCCCACGCCGTCATGAGGAAGCCTTCCGCAACGCCCACCAGGGGAAACGCAGCAAGCGCATGGGTTGATCCGAAATCGGTCCAGGCCGATTTCGGGACGGGGATGCGCGAGAACGTTCCGAACGCCGCGCCGATTGCCTCTGCTATCTTCACCTTGTAGGTCCTTCGCCTTTCATCCACACGGGAATCCCGCATACCACTTCGACTGCGCGGTCGGCCAGCGCCGCCACGCCCGCGTTCACGCGCGCGAGCGCGCGACTCCATGCCTCGGTCCCCTCATCGTAGCGCATCCCATCGGCGAACACGTCGACGGAGACCACCACCGTATACGCAGCGGCCTGAGCGAGCCGTTCGATGTCTCCGAGCACCTCGCGCGCCGCAGCGTCGGGATCACGTGGGGACAAGCCGCCTTCCGCGAAGAGCTCGTTCGCAACCAGGTTGCCCACGTCCTCCAAAAGAAGCGTGCAGCCGCGCGGAAGCCCGGACACTGCGGCGCCCACGTCACGCGTGCACTCGAGAGTGGAAAACCCCTTGCCCTCGCGCAGCGCCCGATGGCGCGCGATGCGGCGGGCGCCCTCTTCCCCGAAGGGCTCCATCGTTGCCAGGTAAACGCGGGGGCCGTCGTGCCCGAGGCACAGGGACTCGGCGTAGGCGCTCTTGCCGCTCGCGGCGGCGCCGATGACGAGCGTTACCGTCATTTCCCGGCCTCGAAATGCTCATAAGCAGCCATGCCAGTCGCCGTGAACGTCTTCCCATCCCGGTACACGCGCAGCGCCGAATCCAGAAGGGGCAGATACGCCATGGCGCCCGCGCCCTCGCCCAAGTGCATGCCTGCGTCGAGGGGTGCCTTTATGCCGAGCTCGCGAAGGAGCTCCTGGCTTGCGGGTTCGCTTGATGCGTGGGTGCCCACGAGGTAGCCCAAGGCGTTGGGGCACAGGCGCGCCGCGCACAGGGCCGCCGTGCAGGATATGACCCCGTCGAGGAGCGCCGGCGCCTTCGAGGCCGCGGCCCCCAGGTAGAAACCGCACATCGCCGCGATGTCGAAGCCGCCCACCTTCGAGAGCACGTCGATCGGGTCGGCGGGATCGGGCGAGTTCGCGTCGATAGCGCGCTCGACCACGTCGCGCTTACGCGCGAGCGAGGCGTCCGAGAGCCCCGCGCCGAGCCCGACGAGGCTCCGCGCGTCCGCCCGGATGAGCACTGCGGCCACCGCCGCCGAGGTGGTCGTAGATCGGAAGAGCGTCGTGTAGGGAAAGAGTGTAGATCTCGGTG
>CAJMRE010000007.1 GCA_905215755.1 uncultured bacterium | reverse complement strand
CTTTCCGCGCGGAAGAATTGTCGCAGCTGCGTTAAGCAGTGTCGCTCGTTACTCGCCCAGAATCAGCGCCGCTAGCTCGTCCTGGGTGTCCACCACGTAGTCGGCGCCGGCGGCTTCGAGCTCTGCTCGACCGCGGAAGCCCCAGGTGACGCCGGCGCTCTTAAGGCCGGCGTTGTGGCCGGTCAGAACATCGACATTCGAATCGCCTACGTAGAGCGTGGTTGCCGGATCGGCGCCGAGCTCTTCCATCACATGCAGTGTGACGGGCGCCTCGGGCTTGGGCGGAAACGCGTCGACGCGGCCCTGCACCAGCGCAAAGCGGTCGGGGCCAAAGTACTTTTCGATAAGCGGGGCAGCCGAGACATGGTCCTTGTTGGTAAGCACGGCCAGCTGAACGCCCGCGGCGCGCAGACGGTCGAGCATCTCGATCGTGCCGGCGTAGGGGGCGGTATGGTCCTCCTTGTGCTCGCCGTAATATGCCCTAAACTCGGCAAGCGTCCGCTCAAACATGCGACCGTTGCCCGCGTACTCGGCGGGCATAAAGCGCTCGACCAGCTTGAGCATGCCGTTTCCTACCTTGTAGCGGTACTCGTCCACGGCAAACGTAGGCCAGCCGTGCATCTCGCAGGTATGGTTGCCGGCGGCCGCCAGATCCTCGAGCGTGTTGAGGATGGTGCCGTCCAGATCAAAAATCACATGGGAAAACGCTGCTGCCATGGGTGCTCCTGCCGTTTGAGTTGTAAAGCGCACCTCATGATACTGGCCTTGCGCGTCGGGCGTGCCTGGAATCTGAATATCTGTAACAACCTTGAGTTGCACTGCGGCGGCTGCGCGCCGTGTCTGCTAGCAAATCCTCGGCAGCTGCTCTCCCACGAGCATGTCGAGGATACGCGTCGAGCCCCAGCCGGTGCGCACGCGCACGGCGGGACGAGCGTCTTCGGCAATCGGTAGCACGCGCCCGATGATGGCGGCGTTCTCGCCGTAGCGGGCGGCACGCATGGCTGCCAGCGCCGCGTCGGCCTGCTCGGCGGGCACCACGGCGACCATCTTGCCCTCGTTTGCCACCTGCAGCACGTCGTAGCCGAGCATCTCGCAGGCGGCCTGCACGTCGGGGCGCACGGGCACATCGTCCTCGTCGATTTCCATGGCAACGCCGCTGGCCTGCGCAAACTCGTTGAGCGTCGAGGCCAGGCCACCGCGCGTGGGGTCGCGGAAGCAGCGTGTGTCGGGTGCTGCGGCCAGAACGTCGGCAATCAGGTGGTTGAGCGGTGCGGCATCGCTTTCGATCGTGCTCGAAAACGCCAAGCCCTCGCGTTGGCTCATGATGGCGATGCCGTGGTCGCCCAGTGTACCCGATACCAGAATGACATCGCCGGGGCGGCAGTTGGCGCCGCTGAGCGCCACACCCGTGGGAACCTCGCCCACGCCGGCGGTATTGATGTAGACGCCGTCGGCGCCGCCACGCTCGACTACCTTGGTGTCGCCCGTGATTATGGACACGCCCGCCTCGCGCGCCGTTTCGGCCATCGTCTGCACAATCTGGTGGAGCTTATCCATGGGATAGCCCTCTTCGAGGATAAAGCCGCACGACAGGTAGCGCACGTTGGCGCCCGAGGTCGCGACATCGTTGACGGTTCCGCACACGGCAAGGCGGCCGATGTTGCCACCGGGGAAGAACTGCGGCGAGACTACAAAGCTGTCGGTCGACATGGCGATGCGCCCGCTCGCGGGCAGTGCGGCGACGCCGGCGTCGTTGCCCTCGAGCAGCTCGGGCGACCCAAAGGCATCCAAAAAGACCTCGTCGATGATGCGTTTCATCATCTGGCCGCCAGAGCCGTGGCCCAGCAAGACGGTGCTATCGGTAACGCTATGGGACATATCGAAAACTCCAATCGTGGGTGGAATTATATGGGTGAGGCGCAGCGTCGACTGGTCCGCCGTTCGTTAGAACGGCGGAACCTATTAGCCTCGGTAGCGGAAATATGCTGCGCAGCTGCCCTCGGAGCTCACCATGCAGGGGCCGACGGGATGCTCGGGCGTACAAGCGTGGCCGAACAGGGGGCAGTCGCTCGGCGTAATGGCCCCGCGCAGCACGTCGCCGCAGCGGCACCCGCGTGGCTCGACCGTCGGCTCGGTGGACACGTCAAAGCGCATGCTGGCATCAAAGTGCGAAAACTCGGGACGAATGGCGAGTCCCGAAGCCGCAATCGATCCCAGCCCGCGCCACGTGGTATCGCACGGCTCAAATACCTGCTCGACCAGCTGGCGCGCCACAGGATTGCCGTCGGCATTGACGCCGCGACGGTAGGCGTTGTCGATCGCGGGTTGCCCCTCAACAACCATCTGGACCAGCATGCAGATACCCTGCAAGATGTCGACCGGCTCAAATCCCGTTACCACGCCTGGAGTCTTAAACTCGTCGACCAAAAAGCTAAAGGGCGCCAAGCCCGTGATGGTGGCGACGTGGCCCGGCAGGATAAAGCCGTCGATGGCGGTCTCGGGGTCGTTGGCGATGGCGCGCAACGCCGGCGGCGTGGTCTTGTGGGCGCAATAGACCGAGAAGTTTTGGAGTCCGCGTGCATCGGCCTCCAAAATGGCGGCGGCGATGGTGGGCGTTGTGGTCTCAAAGCCCACGCCCATAAAAATGACCGGGCGATCAGGGTTTTGCTCGGCGATATCGAGTGCATCGAGCGGGGAGTAGACGATGCGAATATCGCGCCCCGCCGCCTTTTGCGCAGCGAGCGAGGTGGATGATCCGGGCACGCGCATCATGTCGCCAAAGGTGGTGATGATGGCGCCGTCTATGTTGGCGAGCGCGATTGCGTGGTCGATGTCGCGGTTGGCGGTGACGCAGACGGGGCAGCCCGGGCCGCTCAGCAGCTTGAGCCCGGCCGGCATAATGGAGCGAAAGCCATAGCGCCCGATGCTCACGGTATGCGTGCCGCAGACTTCCATAAGGTTGATGGCGCGGTCGCCGACAAGCTCATGAATGCGTTCGATGAGCTCGCGAGCCAGCTTGGAATCGCGAAATGCCGAAAAGTCGATACCGGAGCGCGCCGGCTGTCCGGCCGCCACTAGTATGCCTCGGCCGGGTTGCTGGCCAGTTGGTCTTCTTCGGCCAGTTCGGTCATGGCATTAACGAGCTCGAGCGTCTCTTGCGCTTCCTGCTCGTCGACGATCTGGATGCCAAAGCCGGCGTGTACGAGAATATAGTCGCCTACCTGCGCCGTCGGCACGAGTTTCAGCGACACGGGGCGCTCGATGCCCATCATGTCGACGGTGGCCTTGAGGTCGTCGTCGCGTTTGACTACTTTGCCGGGAACGGCAAGGCACATATTGTTCCCCTTTTATACGCTTTGCGCTGGATGGGCGCTTAATAATCCATCAGTTGATGGTAGCGCTCGCGGGGTTCGCGGGCAAACGCGTTACGCCTGTGAGACGGCTGGGCGCGGCGGCGTGCGAGGGCGAGCTACTGTGATGCAATCTGCGCGAGGCGAGCGCGTGCGACTGCCGCCTGACCGTAGGCGATGCAGCCGTCGTTAACGGGCACGGTTTGGGGGACGAGGACAGTAAGGCCTGCGCTTTTGAGCTCGCGGGTGAGGAGTTGAAGCAGAAGTCGGTTCATGAACACGCCGCCCGAGAGCGCGACGGTGTCGATGCCCTCGTGCACGCAGATATCGCTGGCGATGCGCGCCGAGGAGCGCGCGACGGCGACATGGAAGTCGAGTGCGAGCCTGTCGGCGGGCGCTCCGGCTTCAGTTCCTCCCAAAAGTGTCTCAAAGAGTGCTTTCTGATCCAGAACATGGGGGCCGTTCAGCCACGATGGGCCAGATGCGAAATGGCCGGCGTTGTCGTCGGGAAAATGGGCGATTTCGTTGTCGAGCGCGCGCCAGGCGGCAGCCTCAAGTTCGATGGCGGGTTCGCCCTCGTAGGTTGCCTTGTCGCAGATGCCCAGAATTGCTGCCGCGGCATCAAAGAGACGCCCCATGCTGCTGGTACGCGGGCTGTTGATGCCGCGCTCGATCATGGTGGCTGTCACGCTGCGCGTTTGCTCGTCGAGGCTGTCCAAAAGCCGAGCGGCACCTGGGTGCTCGAGCAGACCGAGCTCACTGAGCAGGGCAAAGGCGTTGCGGCGGGCGTCGCGCACGGAGGCCGCCCCGCCGGGGAGCGCCCAGGTGCGCAAATGCGCGGCGCGTTCAAAGCCGCCAAGGCTGGCAACAAGAAACTCGCCGCCCCAAATGGTCCCATCGGTGCCGGCGCCGGTGCCGTCAAAGGCGATGCCAAGGACACGCGCGTCGGTTGTAAGCTGGCCCGCGGCGATGGCTTCGGCCATTACGCTCGCGATATGCGCATGATGGTGCTGCACCTCGACGAGCGGCAGATTGCATTTTCGCGCCTGCTCGCGCGCCCACTGGCCCGATAGATAGCTGGGGTGTAAATCGCAGGCCAAGGCGGCGGGCGCCAAATCAAAGA
Organism: uncultured bacterium; assembly: GCA_905215755.1. GTDB lineage: Bacteria > Actinomycetota > Coriobacteriia > Coriobacteriales > Coriobacteriaceae > Collinsella. Next base: position 60,622 of record CAJMRE010000007.1, on the reverse strand, counting down.
GATCTTCCAAGCGCGTGCGCGCAGCGTTCCAGGCATCGAAGGTCCCGCCGTTTTCAACATCGCCGATATGCTGCGACACAAAACAGGTTGCCTCGCCGTTCGTCCCTTCACGCGTGAGCGCAATCGTGGCCTTTTGTTGTGGCCCGCAGGCGAGCACGCAGGACGGAGCGCGGTCGAGCGCCGGCAACGGCAGCGGCTGGGGTGCATATCCGCGAGCGCGGCGCACGGGCATAACGGCGCCGTCAACCACGCGCACCACGGAATCGTCATAGCGCGAGAGAATCGCTCGATCGTTGCCGAGCAGCGCGTCGGCAATGCCGGCGGCAACGAGGCGTTCCCAGGCAAGATCGTCATCGGTCTCGATGGGCTCTTCGCTCAGGTTGCCGCTGGTCATGACGAGCGCGTGCATGCCGTGCGACGCGGCAGCTGCAAGCAGAAGATGCTGAAGCGGGGTGTAGGGGAGCATAACGCCAAGCTCGGGCAGGTCGTGCGCGACGGACGGTGCGAGTACGAGGGCGTCGGGAGAATCGCCGTTGCCCTCGCCAACAGTGCGTCGGCGCAGCAGCACAATGGGACGGATGCTGCCGGCGAGAAGCTCGCGCTCAGCGTCGTCGATATGGCACAGGCGCCCGGCATCGGCAAGACTGCGCACCATGACGGCAAGTGGTTTGTTACTGCGGCGTTTGCGATGGCGCAACTCGGCCACCGCCTGCTCGTTGGCAGCATCACAGGCTAGATGGAATCCGCCCAGGCCCTTGATGGCGACGACGCCACCGCTGGCCAGCAGCTCAACGCAGCGCTCGATGATGGCGTCGCTGGCCTCGCGTGTGGTGCCGACGGCCGGTGTCGCGGACGAATTCCCGCACGCATCGCCGTTCACAGCCTCACGCCACGTAATATGCGGCCCGCAATCAAAGCAGGCATCGGGCTGCGCGTGAAAACGCCGGTCGAGCGGATTGGCATACTCCGCGGCACACTCGGGGCACATGGGAAAACGGTCCATCGAGGTAGCCGCTCGATCGTAAGGCAGCGAGCGGATGATGGTAAAGCGCGGTCCGCAGTTAGTGCAGTTGATAAAGGGGTAGTGATAGCGTCGGTCGGCGGGATCGAACAACTCGCGCAGGCAATCGTCACAGGTGGCGATATCGGGCGAGACAAGTGTGGTGTGCGCGGTCTGGTCCTGCGACGCCACAATGTGAAAGCCCTGCTCATCGGCAGTGCTCCAACCGCCAGGCTCCAAATCCGCAATATCGACTCGCTCAACGCGAGCCGCCGCGGGCGCATGCTCAGAAAGCGCAGCGACAAATCCGTCAACCGCCTCGGCACAAGCGTGCGCCTCGATATGCACGCCGTCGCCCGCATTGAGCACCCATCCGCAAATGCCATGCGCCATGGCCTCGCGATACACAAACGGTCGCATGCCAACGCCCTGCACAATGCCCGTCACATGAATATGCACATGCCGCATGCGACACCCCTCATCAAAACCGACCAAAAAGGGACAGGTTTGTTTTGGTAGGTAAAACTTCTAAACCTGCCAAAACAAACCTGTCCCTTTTTGGCAGGTGCGCTGCGGGAAATCCCGCTACAGCCCCAGGCTCTGCTTGGTGGCGGCGCACGTGAGCTCGCCGTGCTTAACGCCGCGCAGGCCCAGCAGGCGGTCGGCTAGTTCGTAGACGCGCTCGCCGCGACCCTTGAGCGCCAGAATCTCCAAGCAGTTGTGGTGATCCAGATGCACGTGCATGGTCGACACGATCTCGTCGGTGTAGTCGTGCTGCACCTCGTCCAGGCGGCGCGTCAGATCGCCGGTGTGATGGTCGTAGATCATGGTGAGCGACCCGATAACGTGCTCATCGGGCGTGCGCATCTGCTCTTTGGCGATCGAGGCGCGAATCAGGTCGCGCACGGCCTCGGAGCGGTTGGCCACGTCGCCGCGGCGCGCGATCTGTTCGTCAAAACGGCGCAGCAGGTCGTCCGGTGCGGTAACCGAAAAGCGGACCAGCTCGGAGCCGGAGCCACTACAGTGGCAGTCCGCGTCACCGTCCGCCCCGTGCGGGTGCTCGTGCTCGTACCCGCAGCCGTGCTCGTGTTCGGCCACCTTACACCAGCTTCACGGAGCCGACGGAGTTGTGGTCGGCCTCGATGGCTTCCTCGTAGCCCTCGAGTGCGTCGTGGGCCTCGTGCAGCGCGGCCATGGCGGCCTCGAGCTTGGCGCCGATGCGCTCCATGTCAAAATTCTCGGTCGCATGCAGCAACTGATGGCTCCATTCGTGAGCGAGCTCGATGGTGTCGTCGACCTGCTTGACGCTCATGGCAAGCTGGCTCATGTTCATTCCAACATCATGCATGGGAAATCTCCTTTTGTATGGGGCAGTTCAGTGGTTCAGATTTTACTACGCCCGCTCTGCGCGCAGTTACATAAGAAAACGGGTACGAGTCTGTGCGACCCGCACCCGTTCACTGGGGGCTGTTTGTGACTACCATACTATCCGCGGTTGCACTCGGTGCATTCAGAAGTCCGGCGAGCGGCGTAAAAGCGCTCATGGACGGCAGGCAGACGGCAACATGTAACAAGCGTATTACAGATGCTTTTCCAGCAGCGCCTGCAGCCTCGCCTTGGGCAGAGCGCCAACCGAGCGGTCAATCTCTTCGCCGTTCTTAAACACAATCAGCGTGGGGATGCTCATGACGCCATACTTCATGGCCAGGTCCTGGTTGTCGTCGACGTTGCATTTGGCAACGGCAAGCTTGCCCGCCAGCTCATCGGCAACCTCGTCAACGATGGGCGAGAGGGAGCGGCAGGGACCGCACCACGGTGCCCAAAAATCGACCAGCACGGGCAGGCTGTCGTTAACGACGGAATCGAAGTTCTCGGGGGTAATCTGCTTAATGTCAGCCATGGTGACCTCCATAATGCGACGCGGCTCAGCCGCGTAAAACTCAGTACGACCGTGCTTATACCCAGCCGCCCGCAAAGCAACCACTCGCGGGCAGCTCTTTTATCAAAAGCGCCGCAAAACCCCTTTCTTCAGATATGGGGATATAAGGCGCATCGGCGTCAGCCGATATACATATACGGCTGCAAGTGGTATACTGTTTGTATGGATAGATACAGAAGCAACGACAACATAGTCTGGAGCTGCGACTACCATGTGGTCTTCTGCCCGAAATACCGCAGAAAGGTGCTCGTGGACGGCATCGACTCCCGCTTCAAGGAGATCGCGCACGAGGTTGCGGAAGAGCTCGATTTCGAGATAAGGGAAATCGAGGTCATGCCCGACCGCGTGCACATGCTCATCTCGGTCGACCCCCAGTTCGGCATCCACCGGGCCGTAAAGCGCATCAAAGGCAGGACCAGCCATGACTTGCGCACCGAGTTCCCGCAGCTGAAGCGCAAGCTGCCGACGCTCTGGACGAACAGCTACTTCGTCTCGACCGTCGGCGGGGCGACGCCCGAGACCGTCAGGCAATATATCGAGGACCAGAAGAACGCATGAGGGCCATGGACAAGAGCTTCGAGTACCGCATATACCCGAGCGCCGATCAGGAGGCCCTCCTGCAGAAGACCTTCGGCTGCTGTCGCTGGGTCTACAACAGGGTGCTGGCGATGAGGCGGGACGAGTACGCGCGGACGGGCAAATCGAAGCACATCAACTCCTACATCACCCAGATCCCCGCCTGGAAGAAAACGGACGCGCCGTGGCTCTCCGAGGTGGACTCCATGGCGCTGCAGCAGTCCCTGCGCGACCTGGACAAGGCATATAGGAACTTCTTCCGCGCACCAGGCAAGGTGGGCTTTCCGAAGTTCAAGTCCAAACGCGCGGGGAGGAAGAGCTACCGCACGAACGGCGTCGGGATAATCGACGCCAGACACGTGAGGCTGCCCAAGCTGGGGACCGTCAGGGCACGGGTGAGCCGTCCCGTGGAGGGGCGCGTCCTGTCCGCGACGGTCAAGCAGGTGCCGAGCGGCAAGTACTACGTGGCGATATGCTGCGCGGACGTCCCCGCCACGGATGCACCGGCCCCGACCGTCGGATTCCTGGGGGTCGATGCGGGGATACACGACATAGCCACCTGCTCCACGGGGGAGCGCCTGCCCAACCCCAGAAACCTGCAGAGGAGCGAGAGGAAGCTGGCACGGGAGCAGCGACGGCTCTCGCGCAAGCGGAAGGGCTCCGCAAATCGCGCCAGGCAGCGTGTCAGGGTCGCGCGGGCGCACGAGAAGGTGGCCAACCGGCGGAAGGACGCCCTGCACAAGTTCACGACGCATGCGGTGAGAGAAAGCCAAAACATCGCGGTCGAGGACCTGAACGTCAGGGGCATGCAGAGGAACCGCCGCCTCGCCAAGGCCGTGGGCGATGCCGCCATGTCGGAGCTGGCGCGCCAGCTCGAGTACAAATGCGCATGGTCGGGGCGCGGCTTCGTAAGGGTGGGCAGGTTCTATCCGTCCAGCAAGACGTGTTCCGCATGCGGTTACGTCTACAGGGGACTGACGCTGGCCGAACGGGTATGGGACTGTCCCGCGTGCGGCATGCGTCACGACCGCGACCTAAATGCCGCCGTCAACATCGCCTGCGAGGGAAGGAGAATCCTGGAAGGTACCGCAGGGCATGCGGGAACCGCGGCGGATGCCGCAAACGCTTGTGGAGAGGGCGTAAGACCTACGGCTGCATGCGCAGTCTAGGCAATTCTCGGTGAAGCAAGAATCCCCTGGCTTTAGCCATGGGGAGTGTCAAATAATGGTGGGCACGCAAACGATTGGAGAGCGCATACCTATGTCACAAAGCCAGAAAAAAGAAGCCATCGCCCAGGCGGCCGAGCAGGAGCTCGCATCGCTTGCGGGTCGTGGCGTGCGCATCGCGGGCAACGCGTGCTCGCCAATTGTGCTGGTAAAAGGCGATTTGGATGAGGCTGAGCGTGCAGGCGGCGAGCTGGCTGCCGGTCCGGATGGCGCCGCGCTGCGTAAGGCGCTCGGGGCTATCGGATACGCGCCCGAGGATTTTTGCGTGCTGGCAAGCGTCGCCGGCGCGGGCGATGGAACGGTTGCGACAGGCGATGGCCTGCCGTGCGAGCTGTTCCGCGAAGCGCTCGAGGCCTTGGATCCCGAGGCCGTGCTGCTGCTCGACGATCGCGCGGCCGATACCATGCGCGAGACCTATGCCGATATGCTCGTGGCAATCGACGATTTCGATACCGCCATGCTCAAGCCTGGTCTGGTCGCCCATGTACAGGGCCGTCGCGTGCTTGCGCTCGACGGTTTTGAGGCGGCGCTCACCGATAAGGCCGCCAAGCAACGCATGTGGGCCTACATCAAGCAGCTGACCCCGGCCGCCGCGCCGCTGTAGCGGACTGGCGCCGACAAAGCGGCTCAAACGGACTAGTCGTGGCGCCAGCTTGTCGCGCCGCTACATCACAGCGCGCAGCTCAAATCGATCGCCGTTGATGCGGAACTGGCAGTTGCCGTTCATGCGCTCGACGGCAAGCTTGATGCTCTTGGTTCCAAAGCCGTGGCCGGCGTGCTGGGCCACGGGCATGCCGTCAACCATACGTGGCGGGCGGTCAAACGTGTTAGAGACCAAAAGCAGCAGCTGCCCGTCTTCGTAACGCAGATTCAGATCGACGAATCGTTTGCCCTGGGGAGCGGCGCTTGCGGCGACGATGGCGTTGTCCAGGGCATTCGAGAGCACGCTGAACAGGTCGACGTCGGCTACATGGACGCTCTCGGGCACGGCGGCACGCAGGTCGGCGGTGATGCCGTGTTGATTGATGTCCGAGATGAATGACGAAAGCGCGATGTTGACCGTGTCGTTGGCGCAGTAGCGGCGCACGGCGGTGCGGTCGTTCGTCTCGCAGAGATCGTCGATGCGCTCGAGCGCCTCGTCAATGTGACCCTCTTCGATCAAAACCGCAAGGCCGCGCAGGAAGTGCCGCATGTCATGGCGCAGAACCGAAAGCTCGCGTCCGGATTGGCGCCAGGCCTCGAGCTCTTTGATGGCTGCGTTGTCGCGGGTCGCGAGCATCCAGCGCTCGCGCTCGGCGGTTTCCTTTGCCTCGTATTCGCGCAGATACACAGCAAGAAACATAAGGTAGAACGCGCAAAGCGCAAACGCCAAAAACTCAACCGTTACCACGGAGCCAGAGTGGAAGAGCGTGGTGTAGACGTTGGTGGCGTAGTCAAAGATGTAATAGACGAGCGGCAGGATGAGCAGAATCTCGAGCTCGGTGCGGCTTTTGACCGCCAGGCGCGGACCGATGTCGCCGGCCCAGTGCAACAGGACTGCAAAGACACCGGCCGTGGTGATGATGCGCGCTACGTAGTATGCGATTTGCGAACCGGTGGCGGCGAGCGCGGCGATGCCCATCCAGTTGCTGAACTGACAGCTCAGGTAGGCACTGGTGAGGCCGAGCATGGCTAGTAGCGGGTTCACGCGATAACGCACGCATAGGTAGATAATGAGCGGTAGATGCACGACGAGCGGATATGCCTGGCGGGCGAATAGCTCGCCGCCGACGGCATTGGCGAGGCCAAATGCGGTTCCGGTTATGGCGCCGATCGCGACCAGCTCGAGTGAATGACGGCGGTTAATCTCGATGCCGCAGAGCGCCGCCGAGGCAAAAACGCCAAAGAGTAGGGTCGTTGCGTGGTGGATTGCCCAGAGCACCATTTCGGCCGTGGAGAGCATTAGCGCCTCCCGCCCTCGAACCGTGCCGCAAAGTAGGCATCCTGGAATCCCTGCTTGCAGCTGCGGGCCAACGGGATGCACGCGCCCGAGCGCATGACGATCTCCGTGCGGTTGAAGTGGTCGATGTTGCGCAGGTTGACCTGGTAGCTGCGGTGGCATTTAAAGAAGGTCGCGTGTTGGGCCAGCTGGTCCTCGATACTGCGAAACGGTTCGAGCGCCTCGATATCGCGCCCGTCGCGCAGGTGGAACACCACGTGCTTGTTGCGCGCCTCGGCATATTCGATGTCGGATAGGCGCAGGGCGTGGTAGCCAAAAGACGTTTTGATGACGAGCTCGTCGGTCGCCGCGGGTCGCATGCTCGAAAGCTCATCGAGCAGCTGCGCCAGGCGTTCGTAGGTTACGGGCTTGAGCAGGTAGTCGAAGGCGCGGACCTCGTAGGACTCCAGCGCAAACTCGGGCGACGAGGTCAAAAACACCAGGCGTACAGCGGTGTCGGATTGACGCAGCTCGCGCGCGGTGTCCATGCCGTTGACGAGCGGCATGATCATGTCGAGCAGGATGATATCGGCGCGCGATGCGGTATGGCGGGCCAGCAGGTCCTCGCCGCGCGTGACGAGCGCAACGTCGACCGCCGTGCCCGTCTCGGCCGACCAGCGGTCGATCATCTGGTGCAGTCTATCTAGAAAAGCGATATCGTCGTCGCAAGCGATAATTTTGAGCATATCGGGCCCCCTTAGTACCTCGATTTTGCCATACCGGACGCTTGCCGCTCACGGAGGTACACCCCATTTGCGCCCCACGGTGCGCAACTCGCGCCGAGCGATATCGCGGTGTCGAAAGATGCCCCCTGCGCTATCGAGCGCTCGACTATCCTGAGCTTGCCAGTCCGAAAATGGACCCGCCGCATGATTGAATCTTTATTTCAACTTTACACCTGGCTTTACAGCTGTCTTGTCAGCTGTAAAGCCAGGTGTCATACTAAAGCCCCAAGATTCGCCAATAGAGAGGGGCCTTGATGGCACAGAGCGCGAACATGGATGCGTCGGAGCTTGCACGCGATATTGCGGCCGGCCTAGCATCGGCAACGACGGCAACGGAGCGCGCGGCGCTGGTGCCCGCAGAGCTCGTCGAGGCCATTCAGCAACTAAAAACCCAACGTGACGCGGTGATCCTGGCGCACTATTACGTGGCGCCCGAGGTTCAGGCTGTGGCCGATTACGTCGGCGACAGCTTCTACCTGGCAAAGCTCGCCAAGAGCCTGCCGCAGCAGACCATCGTGCTATGCGGCGTGGAGTTTATGGGCGAGAGCGCCAAGCTGCTCAACCCCACCAAGACCGTGCTGCTGCCCGAGCCGGGCGCGGACTGCCCCATGGCGCACATGGTCAAGCGCGAGACGGTCGACGCGGCGCGCGCCGAGTACGGCGACGACCTCGCCGTAGTTTGCTACGTCAACTCGACGGTCGAGATCAAAAGCTGGAGCGACGTGTGCGTCACCAGCTCCAATGCCGTCAAGATCGTCTCCGAGCTACCGCAGCAGCACATCCTGTTCATTCCCGACCAGAACCTGGGCCGTTTCGTGGCCGAGCAGGTGCCGCAAAAGCACGTCATCCTTAACAACGGCTACTGCCCGCGTCACCACATCATCACCGTCGAGCAGATTGTCGACGCGACGGAGGCGCATCCCGACGCGCTCGTTCTGGCGCACCCCGAGTGCAAGGCCGACGTCCTTGCCGAGGCCGACTACATCGGCTCCACCGCCGGCATCATCAAGTATGCCGAGGAGTCGGACGCGAGCGAGTTCATCATCGTGACGGTTCGCGGCGTGCTCTACGAGCTCGAGCGCCGCTGCCAGGGCATCGGCAAGAAGTTTTACTTCCCCGCGGTGCAGCCCACCTGCGTCAACATGGATCTCATCACACTCGAAAAGCTCGTGCGCTGCCTGGAGACGGGCGAGGGCGAGGTTCAGATCGGCGTGTCGGATGAGGCTGCCGACCAGGCCAAACTCACGCTCGACCGCATGCTCGAGTACGCAGCGCGCTAAGCCAATGTGACAAAGGGACAGTCCCTTTGTCACATTCAAGGGAGAGGATTCCTGTGGAAACCAAACAATACCCCGATATGGAGTGCGACGTCGTTATTGCCGGCTGCGGCGTGGCGGGCCTGTACGCGGCTCTCAATCTGCCGACGAGTACGCGCGTGATCATGCTCTCCAAGGGCGCTGTCGACGAGTGCGACTCGATGCTCGCGCAGGGCGGCATCTGCGTGCTGCCCGAGGGCCCGGACTACGACGCCTTCTTTGAGGACACCATGCACGCCGGTCATTACGAGAACCGCCGCGAGAGCGTCGACATCATGATCCGCTCGAGCCGCTCGGTCATCAACGACCTGTTGGCCATGGGCGTGGACTTTGAGCGCAAGGCCGATGGCAGCCTCGACTTTACCCGCGAGGGCGCGCACAGCCGCCCGCGCATCGCCTTCCATGCCGACATTACGGGCAAGGAAATCACGACCAAGTTGCTCCAGGCCGTGCGCAAGCTGGATAACGTGCAGATTCTTGAGCACGTGGCCATGACCGACATCCTGACCGACGAGCGCGATGGCGCCGCGGTGTGCACCGGCGTCGTCGCTGTTTCCGTGGACGAGGACGACTCGGTTCGTCCCGCCGATGAGCTGGCAAACGCCGCCGAGGGCGTGCGTGCGGGCGAGCCGTTTAAGATCCATGCCCGCCATACGCTGTGGGCGACGGGCGGCATCGGTGGCGTATACGACCACTCGACCAACTACCCGCAGCTCACCGGTGACGCCTGCTATATCGCCCAGGAGCACGGCATTACGATGGAGCACCTGGACTACGTTCAGATTCACCCCACTGGATTGTTCTCGCCGCAGCCGGGCCGCACCTTCCTGATCAGCGAGAGCTGCCGCGGCGAGGGCGCGATTCTGCTCAATGCCGCCGGCGAGCGCTTTACTGACGAGCTGCAACCGCGCGACGTGGTCGCTGCCGCCATTCGCGAGCAGATGAAGCAGGACGGTACCGAGCACGAGTGGCTGAGCTTTGCGCCCGTCGAGCGGGACGTGGTGACCGGGCACTTTGCCAACATCCGCGCGCGCTGCCTGGAGGACGGCCGCGACATCTTGGACGAGCCCATTCCCGTCACGCCCACGCAGCACTACTTTATGGGCGGAGTGTGGGTCGACAAGGACGGCCGCACCTCGATGCCCGAGCTCTACGCCGCGGGCGAGACGGCCTGCAACGGCGTTCACGGCAAGAATCGCCTGGCTTCCAACAGCCTGCTCGAGTCTCTGGTCTGGGGCCGCCGCGCCGCCTGGTACATGCGTACCGGCGAGTCGCTGGCCGTGGAGCAGGCTGGCGAGCCTGCGCTCGACGGACGTCACCGCGCCCTGAGCGCCGACACCCTTGCAATCGATGATTTGGCCCGTGCCGCCGGCACGCAGGCCGTGGAGGAGTAGACCATGAATCCCATTACCATGAAACTCGTCGTCGATGATCTGATTTTGCAGGCTCTGCGCGAGGACATCACCTTTGAGGATGTGAGTACGGCGAGTGTATGCCCCACGGCGCGTCCTGCCACGGTGGAGCTCATCGCCAAGGCCGACGGCATCATCGCCGGCCTGGATGTGTTCGCCCGCACCTTCGAGCTGCTGGATTCGCAGAGCTCGGTGCTGTTTGATGTCGCCGATGGCGACGAGGTGCACGCCGGCGACCACGTGGGCCAGGTGCGCGGCGACGCGCGCGTGCTGCTTTCGGGCGAACGCGTGGCGCTCAACTACCTGCAGCGCATGAGCGGCATCGCTACCTATACGCATCAGATGGCCGCGGCGCTCGAGGGCACCAAGACCGTGCTCGTCGACACGCGCAAGACCACGCCGGGCATGCGCGTCTTCGAGAAGGCGGCGGTCGAGATCGGCGGCGGCAGCAACCACCGTTACAACCTGTCGACGGCTGTCATGCTCAAGGACAACCATATCGACGCCGCCGGTGGCGTGGCGCGTGCGATCGAGATGGCACGCGCCCATGCGTCGTTTACCACGACGGTCGAGATTGAGTGCGAGAACCTCGAAATGGTGCGCGAGGCCGTGGATGCCGGCGCTGACATCATCATGCTCGACAACATGACGCACGACGACATGGCCGCTGCGATTGAGCTTATCGCCGGTCGCGCCAAGACCGAGTGCTCGGGCAACGTGGACGCCAACAATATTCGCGCCCTGGCCGACCTGGGCGTCGACTTTATTAGCTCGGGAGCGTTGACGCACTCTGCGCCGATCCTCGATCTTTCGCTTAAGCACCTGCGTCTGCTGGACGGTAAATAATGAACGCCCGCGAGCGTCGCCGTGCCATCATGGGCGTGCTCGAGGGAGCCAAAGGCCCGGTCTCGGGCAGCGCGCTTGCTCGCGAGGTGGGTGTGAGCCGCCAGGTTGTGGTGCAGGACATCGCCCTGCTGCGTGCCGATGGGCACGACATCGTGGCCACCAATCGCGGCTATGTACTGCAGGAGGCCGAGAGCAGCCCGGCTGTTCCCACGCGCCTGGTCAAGGTGCACCATAGCGTGGAACAGGCGGGTGACGAGCTCACGAGTATCGTCGACGCGGGCGGTGCCGTGCTCAACGTGATCGTCAACCATCGCGTGTACGGCAAGATCACGGCCGACCTGGACATTCGCAACCGTCGCGATATCGAGCGCTACCTGGAGGGCATTGCCAGCGGCAAGAGCTTCCCGCTGCTCACGGTGACCAGCGGCTATCACTTCCATCGCATTGCGGCGGAAGACGAACAGACCCTCGACGAGATCGAGGCGATGCTCAAGGAGAAAGGCTACCTAGCAGACCTGATGCCCTACGAAGACGATTTGTCCTAGTCGACGCCGCATCTATAAGTTGCGGTGAAATAGTTCCTAAAATCGGCATCCAAGCCATAAAACAGGAACTATTCCACCGCAACTGCCAAGGGTCCCGCTCCAAATTAGCTGCCCACACATGCAAAAGGAGGCCTCCGCGGCGATGCGGAGGCCTCCTTTTTTTGTGCACGGTGTACTTTTGAGTGTGCAAGTGGGGGAGTTGTTACTCCTCGACGATCTCGGTGATCGCGCCAGCGGGGCAAGCGTCCTGGCAAGCGCCACAGGCGACGCAGGAGTCTTCGTCAGCGACGGTAGCGACGTCCTGGAGCTCCAGAACGCCAGCGGGGCAGGAGTCGACGCAAACGCCACAAGCGATGCACTCGTCGGCATCAATTACGGGATGAGCCATGGTAGTTTCCTCTCTGTTGACCGACGCTACAGGCGATGTGCGTCGGTTTGATTCGGGCAAAAACATACCACGGGAGCGACCGTTTGCAATACCCTCTGACCGGCATCTTCATACCGTTCGCCGAGTATGCCAAGGTTTACTAAAAAACGCGCAGGTGGGGCCGTTGAGCTGCGCAAATGTTAGCTAAAGGTGACTTGAAATATTGAGCGATTGAGCGAGCTTTTGGAAAGCGCAACCCAGAATTGGCGTCCAAAACGGGTCGCGCTTTCCCCGGGGTAGCTCCAAAGCCGCCCTGCGCGGCTCCAGCCTCAAACCTCAGCCATCTCTACATAGATCTCAATAGATCTGCTCAGAACTCAATCAGCACATCTACCTGCGCATTCGAGAACCTAAACTCTCGGAGATAAGAAATCTTATATGAATTGACTTAGATTTTGTATATTCCGGCCCATAAGGGGATACACTACATCCTGAAAGACAAGCCGAAGCGTCGCGCGGCAGTCCGCCGACACGGCGCGAACGCACAAGAGAGAGGGAATTTCTAATGGGTAAGATTCTTGGTATCGACCTTGGTACTACCAACTCCGCTATGGCCGTCCTCGAGGGCGGTTCTCCGACCATCATCGTGAACGCCGAGGGCGACCGCACCACCCCGTCCGTCGTCGGCTTCCGTGCCGACGGCGACCGCGTCGTGGGTAAGGCCGCTAAGAACCAGGCGGTCACCAACCCCAAGAACACCGTGTTCTCCATCAAGCGCTTCATGGGCCGCAAGTACTCCGAGTGCACCTCCGAGCTCAAGACCGTGCCGTATGAGGTCAAGGAGGGCCAGGGCGGCCGTGCCGTCGTCAACATCGAGGGCAAGGATTACACCGCCGAGCAGGTGAGCGCCATGACGCTCGCCAAGATGAAGGCTGACGCCGAGAAGTATCTGGGCGAGACCGTCACCGACGCCGTCATCACCGTTCCGGCCTACTTCAACGATGCCCAGCGTCAGGCCACCAAGGATGCCGGTAAGATCGCCGGCCTCAACGTCAAGCGCATCGTCAACGAGCCGACCGCTGCTGCTCTGGCCTATGGCCTGGACAAGCAGGGTTCCGACCAGCGCATCCTGGTCTTCGACCTGGGCGGCGGCACCTTCGACGTCTCCATCCTCGACCTCGCCGACGGCGTGTTTGAGGTTCTGTCCACCTCGGGCGACAACCATCTGGGCGGCGACGACTGGGATCAGCGCGTCATCGACTGGATGGCCGATAAGTTCCAGCAGGAGAACGGTGTCGACCTGCGTCAGGACCCCATGGCCCTGCAGCGTCTGAAGGAGGCCGCCGAGAACGCCAAGAAGGAGCTCTCCGCTGCCCAGCAGACCACCATCAACCTGCCGTTCATCACCATGAACCAGTCCGGCCCGCTGCACCTCAACTACACGCTGACCCGCGCCGAGTTCGAGAAGATCACCCGCGACCTGCTCGAGCGCTGCAAGCAGCCTGTCACCAACGCCCTGCGCGACGCCAAGCTTAAGCTCTCCGATCTGACCGAGGTCATCCTCGTCGGCGGCTCCACCCGTATGCCCGCTGTCCAGGAGCTCGTCAAGACCATGACCGGCAAGCAGCCCAACATGTCCGTGAACCCCGACGAGGTCGTTGCCGACGGTGCTGCCGTCCAGGGCGGCGTGCTCACCGGCGACGTCGAGGGCATCCTGCTGCTCGACGTTACCCCGCTGTCGCTGGGCGTCGAGACCATGGGCGGCATCATGACCAAGATGATCGACCGCAACACCACGATCCCGACCTCCAAGACCGAGGTCTACTCCACCGCTGCCGACAACCAGACCAGCGTCGAGATCAACGTGCTCCAGGGCGAGCGCGAGCTTGCTCGCGATAACAAGTCGCTCGGTAAGTTCCAGCTGACCGGCATCCCGGCTGCCCGCCGCGGCGTGCCGCAGATCGAGGTCACCTTCGACATCGACGCCAACGGCATCGTCAAGGTCTCCGCTAAGGACAAGGGCACCGGCAAGGAGCAGCAGATCACCATTTCCGGCTCCACCGCGCTTTCCGACGACGAAGTCGATCGCATGGTCAAGGACGCCGAGGCTCATGCCGAGGAGGACAAGAAGCAGAAGGAAGAGGTCGAGGTCCGCAACCAGACCGACAGCCTGTGCTACTCCACCGAGCAGACCCTCAACGAGCTCGGTGACAAGGTTTCCGCTGACGTGAAGTCCAAGGCCGAGGCCGCTATCGCCGACGCCAAGAAGGCGCTCGAGGGCTCTGACGTCGAGGCCATCAAGGCCGCCGGCGAGTCCCTGCAGTCCGTGGCCTACGAGCTGGCTCAGGTTGTCTACGCCGACGCTCAGCAGCAGACCGACGGTGCCGCCGGTGCCCAGCCTGCCGACGATGACGTTGTCGACGCCGACTACGAGGTTGTGGACGACGAGGACAAGTAATCATGTCCGCCCGTAAAGCTCGCACGGTGGCGGCTGCCGCTGGCGCCGCCCCCGTTGACTCTGAGGAGAAGGACGTGAAGATTCCCGTAGAGGCCGTCGACGATACCGAGGCCAACGAGGCCGAGGCCGCCGAGGCTGCCGAGAACCAGGTAGAGGATTCCAACAAGGAGGCGACGATGACCGAGGACGAGATGGTGGAAGCCGCTATCCGCGCCGGTGAGGAAGCCGCCGATAACGACTTTAAGCTCAAGTTCGAGCAGGCCCAAAAGGAGCTTGCCGACGTGCGCAGTGAGCTCGATGCTGCGGCAGAGGCTCAGAAGGCCGCCGAGGACAAGGCAAAGGACGCCACCGAGCGCACCGCCCGTCTGCAGGCCGACTGGGAGAACTTCCGTCGCCGCACCGCCAACGAGCGTATCGCCGAGCGCGAGCGCGCGACCGAGAAGCTCGTCACTGCGCTGCTGCCGGTGGTCGACGATATCGAGCGTGCGATCGACCATGCCCGCAGTCAGGAGCTTGCCGACGACTTTAAGCAGTTCGTCGACGGCGTCGACGCGGTGCATGCCAAGCTGCTCGACGTGTTTGCGCACGAGGGCGTTGAGCCCATCGACCCCAAGGGCGAGGCGTTCGATCCGCTCGAGCACCAGGCTGTGGGCCGCGTCGAGGACGCATCGCAGTACGACGAGACCGTCAACGACGTGTACCAGAAGGGCTACCGCATGGCGGATCGCATCCTGCGCTCCGCGATGGTGACGGTGACCTACGGTGGCGAGAAGCGCCCCGCACCGGAGCCCGAAGCGGCGCCCGAGGATGCTACGGCCGATACGGCCGAGAGCACCGAGGAGTAATTGAGAAGGGCCCCGGGGCAACACCCGGGGCCCTTTCTGACCAAGTGCCATATGACAGCATGAGCCGCCGCCCGCTGGGCGGCGGATGAAACAGGAGAGGAGCTACGATGGCTGCAGGCAAAACCTTCTATGACATCCTGGGCGTATCCAAGAGCGCCTCCGACAAAGAGATCAAGAGCGCGTTTCGCAAGCTCGCGCAAAAATATCACCCCGATGCCGGCGGCGACGAGGCCAAGTTCAAGGAGATCAGCGAGGCCTACGAGACGCTTTCGGACGAGAAGAAGCGCAAAGAGTACGACCAGATGCTCATGTTTGGCGGCATGCCGGGCGCGGGCGGCGCGTATGGCGGCGGCTACGGTGCCGGCGCGGGCGCCAGTGGCTGGGGCGACATTTTCGACAGCATCTTTAGCGGCAACGGCGCCTGGGGCAGCGATTGGGGCTCGGGCTTTGCCGGGGCTGCGGGCGCTGCCGGTGCCGGCGCGGGTCGCAGCCGCGCTCGCAAGGGCGGCGACCTGTCGCTGACCGTCGATGTGACGGCCGAGGACGCGTTTCGCGGCGTGACGCACAAGGTCACCTATCGCATTCCCTCGACAGGCGAGCAGCAGACCATTACGGTCTCGGTCCCCGCGGGCGCGGTCGACGGCGGCAAGCTGCGCTACAAACGTCGCGGCGAGTATGGTGTTGCCGGCGGCGAGCGCGGCGACCTGGTCGTGACCACGCACGTGGAGGAGCATCCGCTGTTTAAGCGTAAAGGTGCCGACGTGACCATGGAGGTACCGGTCTCGGTCTATGAGGCGGCGCTCGGCTGCACGGTGGACGTGCCGACGCCCGGCGGCGCGACGGTTCGTCTGAAGGTGCCCGCTGGCACCCAGACGGGCAAGAAGTTCCGCTTTAAGGAGATGGGTGCGCCCGACGTTAAGCATCGCGGGCGCACCGGTGCACTGCTTGTCGAGATCAAGGTGCAGGTTCCCACGAACCTGTCTGATGACGAGCGCGATGCCATGACCAAGCTGCGCGAGGCCGACGCGCGCGACTATCGCGAGAAGGTCAACCGTTACAAGGCGACGTACTAGGGCGGTCGTGGCGCACGCCCGCGCCTGCGGGCTTATGATGGACGATAACGAGACGGAAAGGGGTCAGGTAGCATGGCCGAGGACAATAGGAACAAACCGCTGTACATGATCAGCGTGGCGGCCGAGCTGACCGGCATGCACCCGCAGACTCTGCGCGTCTACGAGTCCAAAGGCTTGGTGAATCCCCAGCGCTCGGGCGGCAACACGCGCCTGTATTCGCGTGCCGATATCGAGCGTCTGGAGCTCATCAACCAGCTGACCGACGAGGGTATCAACCTTGCCGGCGTGGTGCGCATCCTCGATATGAAGGAGCGTGCTGAGGAGCGCGAGCGCGAGAACGAAAAGCTTCGTGCCCGCGTGCGCCAGCTCGAGGACGAGCTGCACGAGTACAAGATGCAGAAGAAGATCACCGCCCTGGCCCCGCGCGACGGCTCGGTCAACCCCGAACAGGTCATGCGCAAACTTTTGGGCGCAGGCGGGGATTTGTAGTTACGCGGTTTTACCAACCCGCGTAACGGGCCGACGCTGCGCGCCGCCCAGAGCGACAATTTGTCATTCAAAAGGCAAGGCATGACCAGAAGGTCTATGCCTTGCCTTTTTCATGCCAACTTGTTCGCTCTGGACGTCGCTCGCTGTCCGTCCTCTACTTGCGGCGTTGTTTTGCTCCGAATTGGTGGGCTTTCGCTGTCCGCGCCAAAACATCGGCGTTGTTATGGGTAGTCATTGGGGACGTTCTTAAATGACTAGTTGAAAGGGACACACTTGCACCAAATCCGCCGGTCCTGCACCGGGCTCGTCCTATGCTTTACCGAGATAAAGTGAACGTGTAGATTCGTAACCCGCTCGCAACCGTTCTATGGCACGATATTGAACGAATGTATGCTATGCGCCCAAATCTTTTGGGCAGAGTGGGAGACAGTATGGTCAAGCTGTACGAGGACGGCATCTACCTGCGTAACGGCAGCGAGGTTGTGCCTGAGGCCGAGGCCGCTGAGCGCGGCATTACGCAGACACCCGAGGATGCCAAGCGCGGCACCATCGCGTATTCGATCCTCCAGGCACACAATACGTCCGGAGATCCCGAGGCGCTCAAGATTCGCTTCGATGCCATGGCGAGCCATGACATCACCTTTGTCGGCATCATCCAGACGGCGCGCGCCTCGGGCATGGAGCAGTTCCCGCTGCCCTACGTGCTTACCAACTGCCATAACTCGCTGTGCGCCGTGGGCGGCACCATCAACGAGGACGACCACGTCTTTGGCCTCTCGGCTGCCAAGAAGTACGGCGGCATCTTCGTCCCGCCGCACATCGCCGTCATCCACTCCTTTATGCGTGAGAACTTCGCCGGTTGCGGCAAGATGATCCTGGGCTCCGACTCGCACACCCGCTACGGCGCCCTGGGCACCATGGCCGTGGGCGAGGGCGGCGGCGAGCTGGCAAAACAGCTGCTGCGTGACACCTACGATGTTGCCTATCCCGGCGTTGTCGCCATCTACCTCACGGGCGCCCCGCGTCCCGGCGTCGGCCCGCACGACGTGGCGCTCGCCATCATCCGAGCCGTCTTTGCCAAGGGCTACGTTAAGAACAAGGTCATGGAGTTTGTGGGCCCCGGCATCGCGAGCATGACGACCGACTACCGCAACGGCGTCGATGTCATGACCACCGAGACCACCTGCCTGTCGAGCATCTGGGCCACTGACGAGGATACGCACGCGTTTTTGACCATGCACGGCCGCGGCGACGACTATCGCGAGCTCAAGCCCGCCGATGTTGCCTACTACGACGGTTGCGTCGAGGTCGACCTGTCGAGCATCAAGCCCATGATCGCGCTGCCGTTCCATCCTTCCAACGGCTTTGAGATCGACGAGCTCAACGAGAACCTCGAGGACATCCTGCACGAGGTGGAGCTCGAGGCCGCCAAGATCGGCGAGGGCAAGACGCACTTTAGCCTGCTCGACAAGATCGTCGACGGCAAGCTGCACGTGCAGCAGGGCGTTATCGCCGGCTGCTCGGGCGGCAACTACGACTCCGTGGTCCAGGCTGCCCGCGTGCTCAAGGGCGCCAACACCGGCTGCGGCGAGTTCTCGCTGTCGGTCTATCCCACGAGCCAGCCCGTGGCACTCGAGCTTACACGCCGCGGCTACATCTACGACCTTATGGAGGCCGGCGCGATTGTGCGCACGGCATTCTGCGGCCCGTGCTTCGGTGCCGGCGACACGCCCGCCAACAACGGCCTTTCGATCCGCCACACCACGCGCAACTTCCCCAACCGCGAGGGTTCCAAGCCGGGTAATGGCCAGCTGAGCGCCGTGGCCCTGATGGACGCCCGCTCCATTGCGGCGACGGCTGCCAACGGCGGCGTCCTGACGTCGGCGACCGACCTGCCCGAGGAGACTTGGGACGAGGCCTGCGAGTACACCTTTGACGACGCGCCGTACAAAAAGCGTGTGTACTGGGGCTTTGGCAAGGCGGAGCCTGCCGACGAGCTGGTCGAAGGCCCCAACATCAAGCCGTGGCCCGCGATGGAGCCCCTCGGCGACGATATCCTGCTCAAGGTGTGCTCCAAGATCATGGACCCGGTCACCACGACCGACGAGCTCATTCCCTCGGGCGAGACGAGCTCCTTCCGTTCCAACCCGCTGGGTCTGGCCGAGTTTACGCTCAGCCGTCGCGACCCGGCCTACGTGGGACGCTCCAAGGAGGTCGACGCCGTGGAGAAGCGCCGCGTTGCCGGCGAGGCTGCGGGCGACCTGGCGGCGCTCGATGCCGAGCTTGCTGGTGTGTTTGAGGCACTGGCCGGCGCGGGTGTCGCTGCCGATGCCAAAACGACCGAGTACGGCTCTATGCTCTATGCCAAGAAGCCCGGTGACGGTTCCGCCCGCGAGCAGGCTGCGAGCTGCCAGCGCGTGATCGGCGGCCTGGCCAACATCGTCCACGAGTACGCCACCAAGCGTTATCGCTCCAACGTGATGAACTGGGGCATGGTGCCCTTCCAGATGGAGGCCGAGCCCAACTTTGAGGTGGGCGACTACGTCTTTGTGCCGGGTATCCGTGCCGCGCTCGATGGCGACCTGAAGAATATCGCTGCCTACGTGGTGCGTGCCGACGGTGCGGTTGAGCAGATTGAGCTCTACATTGCCGATATGACGGCAGAGGAGCGTGCCATCGTCAAGGCCGGCTGCCTGATCAACTACAACAAGTTCAAGGCCGCTGCCGAGTAACGCACATACTTGTCCGCCCCGGTTATACCTTTCCCTGCCGCTCACGCGCTTCGCGAGGGTCGCGTCAGAGAAAGGTATAACCGGGGCTACTTGTTAAGTGCTGCTCGTTGGGTCTTGAGGGCGCTAAAATCGAGGTTGCAACTCTCCTCTATGGGGGAGTGCGCCTTTGTTCATATGCTATCTAGAATTGACAGTATGAAGTTGGCGCTTTAAAGTGAGCTCAAAACACTCTCGTTTGTGGAGTTGAAGATGAAGCGTTGCACTTCTGTTTTGTTGCTGTTGGTGGCTTGCGTCGTCGCTGCTGCGGGCGTGGTCCTATTTGGCTCGCTTATCTTCTATGGGCCGAGTGGGGTTGAGCAGACGGTTGAGATGGCGTCCCTTGTTGCATCGATGCCCGGGCAAATGATTTCGGACGTTACAAAGCCCGATGAGATAACGCTCGATATCGAGGAAACGCCGGGCATTCTAAGCATAAGCAACTACCCCATGATTGAACTTGGCTCGTCTCGCTATACCAAGGACGAGAAGTTGTCCCGACAGGCGCTGGACTTGCTAAACGGGCGTTCGTTCAAACGCTGGGACGGTTGGGATGCCTATGAGCGCCGACGTGGTTCTGTGAACGGTGGCTACTATACAACGCTGAAGTTGTATTCATCTGATGGCAAACTGATGCGCACCGTTAACTACAATCCGGAATACGCAAAAGCCGGAGGTGGGGACGGCGTCTATATCCAAGATGGCGGCGTGACCTACATTCTTGAAGGCGACCAGCAGCAGGTGATCGATTTTTTGGATCGTTGCGTGATGGACGCGTACGACCAGACCTGCCTGCCCGACCCGCAGACTGCACGCGATGGTGGATCTGCTCGTACATGGCTATTCGAGGATGAGATGCCCTGGACCGCCGAATCGGGAAGCACGGGCTCGGCAAAAGAGTAGAGAACGCGACCACCACAAAGGTGCCCCTTTGCGGTGGTTTTCAGTCTGTCTCGATCTGTAACATCTGGGCCGTTAAAAGTGGGCTTGGTGTTGCAGATTTAGATTATCGATTCGGGTGTCTTCTGTTTATCTCGATCTGTAACAGGTGGACCCTTATTTGCCGAGTAGTTGTTACAGATTTAGATAAACGGGCGCCGCTGAGCATTTCATCTCAATCTGTAACATCTGGGGTCAAAAACGGCCGCTAGATGTTACAGATCGAGACAGATGAGCGCCGGAGTCGAAAATCACCACAAAGGTGCCTGTCCCCTTTGTGGTGGTGGGGGGCGGGCTCGATGTTATTGTGATCGCTGGGCAGCATTTTAATGAATGTCTCTACAGGATTTCATCTGGGGTGGCGGGTTTGGTTGTTTTGGGGATGCCGAGTTTGGATGACGCGAAATCGTCAACATTGTCCTTAATTCCGTCTTTGGTGTAGACAGTGACCATATAGGTGCTGTGTCCGAATTCGCCCTTGTCGCGTGTTGCCCAGGCATCCCAGTAGGCGGCCCCGTTTCGCCCTTTGATTTTTCCGACACGGCGGAGTTCTGTTCGCTTTAATTTCCGGTTGCTATAGATGGTTCGACCGGCTTCCGCGGTGAGCCCGCACTGTCCAAGCAGCTTGTCGAGGACTTGGTTCATGTGGCGCTCATCGGTGTTTGGTGCGTAGTCGTAGGCGAGGGTGATGGAGTCGAGTGGCTGGTCGTCGATCAGATAGTTTAGCGCCTGAGGTTCAAGGCAGAAATAGGGGGAGCATCCGTCGACCTTGCCGAGCAACGGTAACTTGGACTGCCAACTTCCGGTGGGAATTGCATATTCGTAGAACACGCCACGGCAGACAAAGGAGAGCGAGGTGGCACGCGAGCCGGCGTCGATCATCCCGCAAAGATCGAAGGGCGAGGCGATACCAAAAGAAAAGGGCGTGATGACGATAAGGAAGAGCATCACGATGGGTATGGCGAGAATGGCGATGACGTTGCGACCGGTGGAATGAGACGGCTTCATATGCGCTCCTCGAGACAAAGATCTGTTGAGGATAGGCAGAAATGGATATGTTCAGAGAACAATTCAAGTTTAATCTCATGGCGCGAGATGGTCGACCGTTAGCGTCGAAAACCACCACAAAGGTGCCTGTCCCCCTTGTGGTGGTGAGGAGCACGCGGCTTCTTTTGGTAATAGTGTTAGCTGGCAGTATCATTAGTGCAGGTGGCGAAGGTTTGCATTGTGGGGTGTTTTGCCGTGAGCCGTTCTGCCCGTATTGGATTGATTGTCTTGGCGTTTGCGATCGCTGTGGTTGGCGCGGGCGCTGTCGGTATGGCATTTCTACCTGCTGCGGTGACGGAGCCGGTGGTCAAGCCTGTGACTCAATCTGTCGAACTTCTGACCGGCGACGACAAGCCCGAGACCATTACCGTTGATTTTGATGAGCAGCCGGCTGTGCTGGGTATTAGCAATTATCCGCGTATTCAGCTTGGGGCCATGCGCTATACCACGGATACAAGCCTGATCGATAGGGCGTCTGAGCTACTCAAGGGCAAAACATTTAAGCGTTGGTACGGATATGCGTCCTATCGGGCAAAAGCGAACGACATGGTTGGCGGATGCCACTCTTCCATCGAGCTGGACACTGCAAACGGCGCAAAGTTATGTGATGTCTCGTACGATCCGGGCTACGAGGGCAATGAGGGTCCGGGCATCTACATCATGGACGGCGATGTCGCCTATGTCATGGAGGGCGACCAGACCGAGCTCAACGATTTTATGGGTCAGTGTATCCAAGATGCCTATAAACAGACCTGCTTGCCTGACCCGCAGACTGCACGCGATAGTGGGTCTGCCCGTACATGGCTGTTCGAGGATGAGATGCCCTGGACCGTCGAATCGGGAAGTACGGGTTCGGCGAAGGAGTAGAGACCGCGACCACCACAAAGGTGCCTGCCCTCTTTGTGGTGGTTTTCGGTCTGTCTCGATCTGTAACATCTTGGCCGCTAAAAGTGGGCCTGGTGTTACAGATTTAGATTTTTGATCCGGGTGTTTTCTGTTCGTCTCGATTTGTAACAGATAGAGCTCTATTTGCTGACTAGATGTTACAGATTGAGATAGTAAGGGGACGAGGCCGTAGCGGGTGAGCGCACCTGCTTCCTATCTTTCAATCACTCAGAAAATCTTATATATAGAGACTTAGATTTGTGTATAAGATCGCGCAAAGCTGGCAACAATACTTCTCGAACAACGTGAAGCCGCCCCGTAGGGCGGCCGCCCCAAGAGAGGTGATTCCATGAGAATCGATAAGCTAGCAATGACGTCGCGCGAGGCGCTGCAGACCGCCATGAGCACGGCTGCCGACGCGCAGGCCGGCGCGGTAGAGCCGATTCACCTGCTGTCCGCCCTGCTCGGTGCCGGCGAGCGCAATATCTCCGTGATCATAGAGCGCATCGGTGCCGACCCGGCTCAGCTCACACGCTCCACACAGGATGCCATCGACCACGCGCCCAAGGTTTCGGGCGAGGGTCAGCAGATGGGTCTGTCTAACGAGCTCGTCCGTGTCATCGAAAAGGCCGAGAAGAAGGCCACCAAGATGGGCGACAGCTTTGTGGTGACCGAGCATCTGCTGATGGCGCTTGCCGAGGACAAGGGCGAGGCGGGCCGCGTACTGCGCGACGCCGGCGTCACCAAGGAGCGCATCGAGCAAGTCTACGAGGAGCTGCGTGGCGATGACCGCGTGACGTCTGCCGAGGACAAGACTCAGTTTGAGGCACTGGAGCAGTACGGTCGCAACATCTGCGATCTGGCCCGCGCCGGCAAGCTCGACCCGGTCATCGGCCGTACCGATGAGATTCGCCGCACCATCCAGGTCCTGTCCCGTCGCACCAAGAACAACCCCGTGCTCATCGGTGAGCCGGGCGTCGGCAAGACGGCCATCGTCGAGGGCATCGCCCAGCGTATCGTGGCCGGCGACGTGCCGAGCACCCTGCGCGACCGCGACCTTATCGAGCTCGACATGAGCGCGCTGGTCGCCGGCGCCAAATACCGCGGCGAGTTCGAGGACCGCTTGAAGGCCGTGCTCAAGGAAGTGCAAAAGTCCGAGGGCAAGGTCATCCTGTTCATCGATGAGCTCCACACCATCGTGGGCGCTGGTGCCACCGAGGGCTCCATGGACGCCGGCAACATCCTCAAGCCGGCGCTCGCTCGTGGCGATCTGCACGCGATCGGCGCGACCACGCTCGACGAATACCGCAAGTACATCGAAAAGGATGCGGCGCTCGCGCGTCGTTTCCAGACCGTGATGGTGAGCGAGCCTACCGTCGAGGACACCATCTCGATCCTGCGTGGCCTCAAGGAGAAATACGAGATCTTCCACGGTGTGCATATCACCGATAGCGCGCTCGTGGCAGCTGCCGACCTCTCCGATCGCTACATCGCCGACCGCTTCCTGCCCGACAAGGCCATCGATTTGGTCGATGAGGCGGCAAGCCGCCTGCGCATGGAACTCGACAGCATGCCGGTCGAGATCGACGCCACCACGCGTCAGCTCACTCAGCTGCAGATCGAGGAACAGGCGCTCATGAAAGAGACCGATGACGCCTCCAAGGAGCGTCTGGAGGCCCTGCGCCAGGAGATTGCCGAGGTCCAGGAAAAACTCAACGTGCAAAAGGCCGGCTGGCTCAACCAGAAGAACGCCATTGACCACGTGCAGGAGCTTAAGAGCCAGCTTGACGAGGCCAAGAGCGAAGAGGAGCGCGCGACGCGTAACGGCGACCTGGGCCGTGCGTCCGAGCTGCGCTATTCCGTGATCCCGGGTCTGCAGCAACAGATTCAGGATTCCGAGGCTGCGCTCGAGGCACAAAAGCAGCAGGACGGCGAGGGCCTCAACGAACAGGTGACCTCCGATGAGATCGCCGAGGTCGTGAGTGCCTGGACCGGCGTGCCCGTGTCCAAGATGATGCAGGGCGAGCTCGACAAGTTGAAGGGCTTGGAGGGTGAGCTGCATAAGCGCGTCATCGGCCAGGACGAGGCCGTCTCCGCCGTCGCCGCAGCTGTGCGCCGCAGCCGTGCGGGCCTCTCCGATCCGGACAAGCCCATTGGCAGCTTCTTCTTCCTGGGCCCCACCGGCGTGGGTAAGACCGAGCTCGCCAAGGCGCTTGCCGAGTGCCTGTTCGATGACGAGCGCGCGCTCGTGCGTATCGACATGTCCGAATACATGGAGAAGTTCAGCGTCCAGCGTCTGATCGGTGCGCCCCCGGGATACGTGGGCTACGACGAGGGCGGCCAGCTCACCGAGGCCGTGCGCCGTCGCCCGTACTCCGTAATCTTGCTCGACGAGATGGAGAAGGCTCATCCTGATGTCTTCAACGTGCTGTTGCAGGTGCTCGACGACGGTCGTCTGACCGATGGCCAGGGTCGCCAGGTGTCCTTCAAGAACACGATTATCATCATGACGTCCAACGTGGGCTCCAAGGCCATCGCCGATCTGTCCGGTAAGGACGAGGAGGAGATGCGCCATCAGGTCGACGCTGCCATGGCTCAGACCTTCCGCCCCGAGTTCCTCAACCGTATCGACGATATCGTGGTGTTCCATCCGCTCGGTATGGCGCAGATCGAGAAGATCGTCGACATCCAGCTCGCCGACGTCCGCGCGCGTCTGGCCAAGGAGCGCATGACGCTTGCCATCACCCCGGCGGCCAAGCAGATGCTCGCCGTGGGCGGCCTGGACCCGGTCTTTGGCGCCCGTCCGCTCAAGCGTCTGGTTCAGCGCGAGGTCGTGGATGCCATCGCCGCCGCTATCATCGACGGCACGGTGCGCGAGGGCGATCAGGTGACGGTCGATGTCGACAAGGACGGTGGCTTTACCGTCGTGTGCGACAACACGCCGGCGGCCACCTACGAGGTCCCCGACGCAGAGTAAATTATGGGGCCGGCTTTAACCGCACCTCATCGCAAAACGCCAAGGGCGGCGGATCCAATCGGGTCCGCCGCCCTTTTTCGTGCGACAATCGATGATGTTGAGCATGAGTACATGGCAAGGAGATATGCAGATGAAAGACGAGAACAAGACGCACGCACCGGTTGCTGAGGCAGCGCCCGCCGCGCCGGTCGCACCGAAGGCTTATCCCAAACCGGCGCCCAAGCCGCGCGACCCCTACATCCGTGCCGAGAACGAGGACGATGACGGCTACGATCCCTACAGCGATCGCCGCCCCGAGCGCGAGCCGATGTTCGAAGCCGACCCCTGGCGCTAAGTGCCACCCAAAAGGCCACCAATAAGTTGCGGTGAAATAGGGACTGTTTTGCGGTTTGACCAGCAAAAACAGCCCTATTTCACCGCAACTGCGTTAGGGATTTTTCTACAGGGGGAGGGTAGTCAAAAAAGCCCCGTCCCAAATTGACTGCTCGGGGAGTCGCATTCGAGCTCGGTTGTCCTCTTAGCCACTCGATATCCTTCGGAGCAATAACGGTGATAAAACTTGCTTAAGTGTTAATCAAGCTACACACAATCTTGCTCTCTAATTAATCAAGAATCAGTATAATTTTGATTAGCTAGAGAGCAAGATTGGAGAATCATGGCATTCAACGACTTGATCGCCCAGAAAATAAAGGACTTTGAACAGCAGGGGGTTCCGCAGGTCTTTGAGCGAGACCTTGATCTGGGAAACCCACAGGAGCCAAAGCGCGACAACATCGTAAATGTGGTTGTGGGGGCCCGCCGTTGTGGAAAGACGTATCGCCTGTATCAGGAGATGCAGCGGCTTCAGGGCCGGGGCGTCGAGCTTGACCGGATGCTTTACTTTAATTTTGAGGACGAACGCTTGCGCCCGTATGAGCCATCGCTGCTGGCGGACGTGCTCGACACGTTCTATGCGCTGTATCCTGCTGCTCGAACCGAGGGCGCTTACATTTTCTTTGACGAGATCCAGGAAATTCCCGAATGGGGTGCGTTTCTGCGGCGTGTAGTCGATACGGAGAAAGCGACCGTCTATGTGACGGGATCTTCTTCTAAGATGCTGTCCTCAGAGCTTGAGAGCGAGTTCAGGGGTCGTTCTCTTATACGGGAGCTTTTTCCGTTGAGTTTTTCGGAATACGTTCGATATAAGACGGGGAGCGTTTTCGAGCCAGATGCGACCTTTTCCCCAAGCGATGCAGCGCTGCTTCGACATCATCTGATCGGATATCTTGAACGAGGGGGATTCATCGCGACGCTTGAGCAGACGCCCGCAGACGCGATTCAGCTGCTACAGGAATATGCTTCGCGAACGGTCGCTATGGACGTCGTTGAGCGTTACGACGTCAAGAACCCTCGCCTGGCATCGCTGTTCCTAACGCGGTGTATGGCATCTTCGGGACGAGAGCTGTCGGTGAACAAAGTGTACAACGAGTTCAAGAGCAGGCAGATACCCGTCAGTCGTAATTCGCTCAGCGACTTACTTGAGTATTATGAGGATGCCTACCTGCTGTTCTCCGTGCCGGAGTTCACGCGTTCACTGGCAAATAACATGCGGTCTGCTTCTAAGGTCTACGCTGTCGATCCTGCGATGTTTGGAGCATTCTCTCCCGCATCGGCATTGGACCAGGGTCAGAGGCTCGAGACCGCAGTGTTCAACGCGCTAAGAAGAAGGACTCCCGCGGTGAGGGTCGGATCGGTCTGCCGCCTGCTGATCAAAGAGAAGAGCAAAAGCCATGAGGTGGACTTTGTGGCTGGGGACGCACTTCTCATGCGGGCTTATAGCCTGATTCAGGTGAGTGTGGATATGGCAAGTGAGAAAACGCGCGAGCGCGAAATTGCCGCGCTTGATGCCTCGATGGCCCAGTTCGATCTTGGCGAGTCGGCAATCGTTACCATGGATGAGCAGGCCGATATTCCATGCGAGCACGGTGCGGTACACGTTGTGCCCGCATGGAAGTGGCTCCTTGCCTAATCATCTACGGATCTGTGGGGCCAGGACCTCCTGGCCCCTTCATTAAAGGCTTTAGCCTGTGCGGGGCGCGCAGCGCGCCGCATCAGAAACCACCCGCTATGCGGGTGGGGACAACCGGCTTTACAAAGCCGCCCCCTCGCCGGACACTTGCGATTGTTCAGGCCGCAAGGAATCCGAGTCGAGAGGGCGGTGGTGGCGTATGGCCCAGAAGGCCTACAGCCTGTCGCACACGAAGTGGATGTGCAAGTACCACGTCGTGTTCACGCCGAAGTATAGGCGCAAAGTCATCTACAACCAAATAAGGTCCGACCTTGGGGAGATCTTCAGGAAGCTCTGCCAGTACAAGGGGATAGAGATCATCGAGGGGCACCTGATGCCCGACCACGTCCACATGCTGCTGGCGATACCGCCGAAGTACAGCGTATCGAGCGTGATGGGCTACCTGAAGGGGAAGAGCTCGCTGATGGTATTCGACAAGCACGCGAACATGAAGTACAAGTTCGGCAACAGGAAGTTCTGGGCCGAGGGCTACTACGTGTCCACCGTCGGCCTGAACGAGGCCACGATCGCGAAGTACATCCGGGAGCAGGAG
The DNA here is from genome assembly GCA_905215755.1 of uncultured bacterium. Classification (GTDB taxonomy): domain Bacteria; phylum Actinomycetota; class Coriobacteriia; order Coriobacteriales; family Coriobacteriaceae; genus Collinsella. The sequence goes on along the minus strand of CAJMRE010000007.1, from coordinate 32,611 downwards.
AAGGCCGACATCGCGCTCGACCGGCTGAGCGTCAAGGAGTACGAGGACCCCTTCGATAGGGGGCCGGGGCGCAAATAGCGCCGGTTTGACCGGCCCGCCACGGGTCAACCTGCAGTGCGGCCCGAACCCCGTGAGGGCCGGCGCCTTTAGACGCGTGCCGGAAATCCAAGGGTTATACCCTAAGAGCAAACCACCCCTTTTAGGGGTGGTTTTGATTACGGTTGGGGAGCACCGTGATGCGCCCGGCTAGTCCTGGGCCTTGATGCTCGGCATCAGAATCTGGGCGAGGTAGTCGGTCTCGAGTTTGGTCGCGGAGTCTGCGTTGCCGTCTTTGCCGACCAGCACGTTCTTGATCTGGCTATAGGTATAGCGGTTGCCGGTCGTTAGCTCGACAAGCTCAACTGCAGTGTCCATGGGGTAGGTCGACACGGGGTCTTGCGTGCGTCCGTTGATGGTCTGGGGCACCACATACGGATAAACGGGGCCGCTGGCGTAGACGGTGTAGCCGTTGCCGAGGTTTGCCGCACCCAAAACTGCGTCGCCCTCATCGGGCGTAAAGCTCTCGCCGTCGCGCACCGTGACAAGCGTCACAAGCGGCGTGTTCGTGTCGCCGGCAAGATAGATGCACAGCGTGCTGCCGTTTTGCCAAGTCGCGACTTTGCCGTACCACTCAACGGGAATATCGAGCTGATACAGGTCCGTTGCCTTATGTCGAGCATCGGCGTCGCGGGCGGACTGTGCCTCGCTTGCGCTTACGGCGTTGGCGGCGGCATCGCGGCGCGTAATTGCCGCCTGCTGGAGTATCTTTGCCGCGGCGGCAGAGCTCGCGCCGCCTTCCTCGGCATACTTGGCGGCGGCATCGATCTGGTCGTCAGTCACCGTGTCGGCCGAAGGCACCTTGAGCTTAAAGGTGGCCTGGGAACTCAAATCCTGCCCATCGCTCTTGACCGTAACTTGGGCCTTGGTGGTCGGGACGGTGTAGATGGTGCCGTCCGCCGCGATGGGGGAGGCGGCGATGGAGAACGTGTAATCGCCGGGCAGCAGTTTGATGCCGCGGCCGTGCTCGTCAACATAGAGTGTTTCGCTCACGGAGGAGCCATCAGCGTCCTGGCCGCTCACCTGTACGGGAATCTTGGAGCCAGTGGAACAGTCGAGGCCCGCGGCATGCACGCCAATCTGCACTGACATCATCGTGTGGGCATTGGCGGCGGCAGCGGCAGCCTGCTCTTGCTGATATCCGTTCCAGGCAGCATAGCCTGCACCGCCGGCGACGAGCGCGACGGCTACGACACCGGCGACCATCAGATTGCGGCGCTTGGGCGACATCTTGCGATGGCGAACCTCGGCCTCGCGTGCCGAGGGAACGGACGGCAGGGGAATATCGCCCATGGCGATGGTCTCGTCCACGGCTGGTGCGGAACCCAGGCCAGGAAGCTCGCGGGTCAGCGAATCCTCGGCAGGCAAGCTGTCGAGCAAGACGGTTTCCTCGCCCGTGTCGGATTCGGGCTGATTGCCGGCCTCGCTTTCGTCCTCTTCGGCTTCGTCAGGAGCGTCTTTGGCGTCGCTGCCTTCGTCCTCAGTGTCTTCGTGCACCTCGTCCTGCGCGTCGACGGCCGAATCGCTAAACGAGAGCTCGTCTAGCGCGATCCGGTCAAGGCTCTCCAGGGCTTCGGCACATGCTTCCGCATCCTGGGCCGCATCCTCGCGGCCATACGTCTCATCGCTCATATATCCCCCAATGCAATATCGGCTCAACACTGTACCCAAAAATGGAGCCATATAAAGCGCATACGAAATATAAGATCCGATTTAACCCGAGTGCATTGTTCAGCCGCATCCTCGCGGCAGCAAAAAGCCCCCGGAACGCGAACGAATCACATTCCGGGGGCTCTGCAATGCGTTGAGCTGCGCGGAGCCGGCTATGCTGCTTCGTGCTCAAGCGATGTTTGCGTCAGGCGCGTTACTCGGCGTGCGCGTAATCAACCTTCGCGCGGCGGGCGGTAGCCTTCTCCCAATCGCTGGTGCCCTCAAAGACATCCTGCTTGTAGGGATTGCGGCCGAGCTTCTTGGCGCGGTAGGCGATGTAGATGATCGCGGCGATGTTGGCGACCAGCGCGGCGATCGAGACCGCGGTAGCGGCGCCGGGATCGAGCGTGGAGTGGGTCACAAAGATGGACTCCTCCTGGAAGTACGGGAACACCTGGGCAAACATGCACCAAATGGCCAGCGTAAAGGCGCGGTTCTGGATCCAGCCGCCCTTGTTCCAGATAAAGGCAGCGACGGTGGGCGCCAGCAGCAGCGCAAAGCCGCAGAACCAGGAGTGGGTGGGCAGGCAGTTGTAGGTGTAGCAGAAGTTCCAGATATCGTAGGCGATGATGTAGACCCAGGTCATATCGGGCCACAGCATGTCGGTCTGATCCTCGGAGGCGTAGACGCTCCACCAACCGGTCATGCAGAAGATGTTAATGATACCCGCGATGCCGTTGAACACGTTGTTCCAGCCGGCCAGCTGCGTAGCACCTTCGGAGGTGACCCAGGTGGACTGGCCCAGGACAAAGAAGTGATAGGCGCTCTCGAAGTCGGACACGACGGCGATCATGATGTTGATGGCGACGATCACAAACGGCCACGCGCGGAACCAATGCGCCTTGCCAATCTTGCCCCACTGGTACTTAATGGCGATGAAGCCCCAGCAACCGGCCAGCGCCGCGTATACCTTGGCGTAGTGGAACCAGCTGTTCTGATACACGTGGGTGGGGTTGGTGAGCGCCCAGTCGGCGCCCTGCGAAACGCCGATGGCGATGGCGACGCAGTAGATGGTCATGGCCAGCGGAGCCACGCCAAAGATGATTGCCGCGCCCAGCTTGGTGCGGCGGCCGACCTCGTTGAGCACGATCAGGCCAATAAAGACCATGGCCCAGCCGGCCCAGTGGATAAGGGTATCGCTACCCCAAACATCGAACAGCATGCTGCTCTCCTTTCACACGCCCGCGGCCCCTCTTCTGATCGCGGGCAGTTTGGCCAAATGTCGTCAGTTCCGGGGCTTGCGCTCCGGATACTTGGCGGTATAGCCCTCGATGTGGAGCGTCGAGGCGATGATTTCCTTGACCGTCTCGTCGGGCACATCGGGGTGCGTGCGGATATACATCAAAAGACCCATGATGAGGGTGTAGAACGTTTCGTAGACATGGTCGATGCGCAGCTCGTGGTGGGCGACAAAATCCACCACGGTGGTGTCGCAGATATACTGCGCCACACGCTGGACCACGTTGTGCAAAAAGCCGCCGTAGAGCGCGCCGCTGTTGGAGGTCAGAGTTTGCGGCAGTTCGTGGCCGCTGGCGACCAGGCGCTTAAAGAGCGGGGCGACGGTGTCGAGCGCGCCCTCGATATCACCGACGGTGCGGTTGGCATTCCACTGCTCGAGCTCGGAGATAAAACCGTCGATTGCCTCGTCCATGACGGCGGTGACGGCGGCGTCCATGTCGGCGAAGTAGTGGTAGAACAATGAACGCGTGCAGCCGGCTCGCTTGGTCACGGCCGATACCGATAGGTGGGACACGCCCAGCTCGGAGCTTACGGTGCGCACGGCATCGAGGATCTCGCGACGGCGTTCGTCGCCCGTCAGGCGCTTTGCCGCGCTATCGGATGCGGGGACGGCATCGACCACAGAGGTACCTGCTGTGTTGTTGCCCATGTTTTGCCGCCTTTCATCCTCTTTTGCCTGACCGTTCGCCTAACAGTCTTGAATATTGTTGACGGTTCGTCAATACTATTTTTGACACAATGTCAACAATGGCGGGTGAACGGCATGGGGGCATGCTCGGCCTGCAAAAAAAGAGGGGCGCCGCGGTCCCGCCGGGCTGTGGCAAGAGAAGGGACAACCATGATTCTCAACGGACCGGGGATTAGCTACACCGAGCCCGACATCGGTTCGGAGTTCGTGCCGCCGCTGCCGGAGCATCCGCGCGAGGCCATCGTCAAGCTGTGCGAGCACTGCACCAACCGTCTGCTGCATCGCGATGAGTTGCTGGGCTACGAGTACTGGTCGTTTGCCGAGGCTGCAACCGACGAGCAGGCCGAAGTGCTCTGCAAGATGAAGATGCGCCGTCCCTATACGCTGCCCGAGATGGTCAAGCTCACCGGCATGCCCGAAGCCGATATCGAGAAGATGCTCGACGACATGAGCTACACGGGTCTTCTCGAGTACAACTGGGAAAATCCCGAGCGTGCCAAGCAGTGGGTGCTGCCCATGCTGGTGCCGGGTTCCGCCGAGTTCCTCAACATGCGCATGAGCCAGCTCGAGGAGCACCCGGTCTATGCCAAGTTCTTTGAGCAGGCGTCCAAGGGACCGCTGTCCAAGGCTACGCCGATGGTGCCGCCCGGTGGTGCCGGCATCGGCATGCATGTCATTCCGGTCGAGAAGGCTATCGATGCCGCGAGCACGTCGGTGCCGATCGAGCATATCGAGCATTGGCTCGACAAATACGATGGCAAATATGCCGCCAGCACCTGCAGCTGCCGCGCGAGCCGTCGCGTGATGGGTGAGGGCTGCGCCGACGACCCGGCAGATTGGTGCATTGCCGTGGGCGATATGGCCGACTATGTGGTTGAGACCGACCGCGGCCATTACGTGACGCGCGACGAGGTCTACGACATTCTGCGCCAGGCCGAGGACAACGGCTTTGTGCACCAGATCACCAATATCGACGGCGAGAACAAGATCTTCGCTATCTGCAACTGCAACGTCAACGTGTGCTACGCCCTGCGCACCTCTCAGCTGTTCAACACGCCCAACCTGTCGCGCTCGGCCTATGTCGCCAAAGTCGAGAAGGACAAGTGCGTGGCCTGCGGTCGCTGCGTTGAGGTGTGTCCGGCCGGCGCCGCCAAGCTGGGCCAGAAGCTCTGCAGCAAAAAGGCGGGCGGACAGGTGCCCGAATATCCGCGCCAGGAGCTGCCCGATGCCACCAAGTGGGACCACACCAAGTGGTCGCCCAACTACCGCAACGACAACCGCATCGAGACGCATGAGTCCGGCACCGCTCCCTGCAAGACGGCCTGCCCCGCGCACGTTGCCGTTCAGGGCTATTTGAAGCTCGCGGCTCAGGGTCGCTATGACGAGGCCCTAGCACTCATTAAGCGCGAGAACCCGCTGCCCGCTATCTGCGGCCGTGTGTGCAACCGCCGCTGTGAGGATGCCTGCACCCGCGGCCGTGTGGACGCCGCCGTGGCTATTGACGAGGTCAAGAAGTTCATCGCCCAGCGCGATCTGGATGCAGCGACCCGCTATGTCCCACCTGTGGTGACGCCGACACGCGCCGGCGGCTTTGATCAGAAGATCGCCATCATCGGTGCCGGTCCGGCCGGCCTGTCCTGCGCTTTCTACCTGGCCGAGAAGGGCTACAAACCTGTCGTGTTCGAGAAGAACGAGCGCCCGGGCGGCATGCTCACCTACGGCATTCCCAGCTTTAAGCTGCAGAAGGATGTTATCGAGGCCGAGGTCGAGATCATTCGCCTGATGGGTGCCGAGTTCCGCTATGGCGTGGAGGTCGGTCGCGATGTGACGCTCGACGAGCTGCGCGCGCAGGGCTTTAAGGCCTTCTACGTTGCCATTGGCTGCCAGGGCGGCCGCCTTGCCGGCATTCCGGGCGAGGATGCCGAGGACGTGACCGTGGCCGTCGACTTCCTTCGCGAGGTTAACAGCGGCAAGATCGATACCCTGTCCGGCCGCACCATTGTGGTGGGCGGCGGCAACGTGGCCATCGACGTTGCCCGCAACGCCTGCCGTCTGGGCTCTGAGCACGTTGAGATGTTCTGCCTGGAGAGCGAGGCCCAGATGCCCGCCAGCGAGGAGGAGCGTCGCGAGGCCGTTGAGGACGGCGCTCACATCAGCTGCGGCTGGGGCCCCAAGGAGATTCACCTGGACGAGGCCGGTCGCGTATGTGGCATTACCTTTAAGCGCTGCACGCGTGTCTTTGACGACGAGGGCCGTTTTGCGCCCGAGTACGACGAGAACGATCTGCGCCGTGTCGATGCCGACCGCGTGGTCATGTCAATTGGCCAGTCCATCATGTGGGGCGACCTGCTAGCTGGCTCCAAGGTGGAGCTTGGCCGCGGCCAGGGTGCCCTTGCCGATCCCCAGACCTACCAGACCGCCGAACCCGACATCTTTGTGGGCGGTGACGTCTACACCGGTCCGAGCTTTGCCATCGACGCTATCGCCGCCGGCCACGAGGCCGCGGTGTCCATCCATCGCTTTGTGCAGCCGGGCTCCACGCTCACCATTGGCCGCAACCAGCGTAAGTACAGCGCGCTCGATCGCGATGACGTGGTGATTGAGAGCTATGACAACGCCAGCCGCGAGGTGGCCCACGTCGACCGTGAGCGCGAGAAGGCCGAACCGTTTAGCGAGTATGTCGAGACCTTTACCGAGGAGCAGGTGCGTGCCGAGACCGCCCGCTGCCTGGGTTGCGGCGCCTCGATCGTCGACCCCAACAAGTGCATCGGTTGCGGCCTGTGCACCACCAAGTGCGCGTTCGACGCCATTCACCTTGATCGCGACCGCCCCGAGTGCTCCACGATGGTCAAATACGAGCAAAAGCTGCCGAGCCTGGGCAAGTACGCGCTCAAGCGTGCCATCAAAATTAAGTTTGGGAAGAAGTAAGAAGCGCAGCAAGCAGGAGAACGGCGGAAGGAAAGCTGGGGCACCTGGATCGCCGTTCGCTGACGTTTGGCTGACATCGCATCAACCATTGTTGAAAGGTTTTCGCCTTGCATGAATTGGGAATCGTTTACCACATCATTCGCGATGTCGAGAATGTGGCGCGCGCCAATGGCGTGAGTCGCGTTTCGAGCGTCACGCTGCTGCTGGGCGAGGTCTCGGGCGTCGTTCCCGACTTGCTGCTCGACGCTTGGCGCTGGGCGGCAGATAAAAAGTCCATCGCGCAGGGTGCGGAGCTTATTGTGGAACCTGTCGAGGCCGTGACGCATTGCGAGGCGTGCGGCCGCGACTATGCGACAGTCGAGCACGGCAAGACCTGCCCTCATTGCGGCAGCGGCGAAACATACCTGCTGCAGGGCCAGGAGGTCATGATCAAGCAGATCGAGACCCCCGACGAGGACCCGGCAGACGCTGTCCCCGACGGCCCTTCCGACGTCCCCGACGCCGTCGACGCCGCCAACCCCCTCCACATCGCCTAACATCCAATGACTGCATGGGCTAGAGTTCTAAACATATTAGTTTCGGTTAGTCAAGTCATGTCTGTTTAAACAAAATGGCGGCACGCAGGCGCATTGGGATCCACCTAAAAGCGGTTTTAACGAACAGTGCGCCTGTATATGTCTTTGGAAACAATCGGCAAATCACGTTTTATCAGGCAATGAGCTGTAAACCAGCAATGTAATCAATTTGTAACAAACTTAGACGTTTAAACAAATAATCCAACCTTTTGCGAATTTAGCTATAATTCCACAATCCAAACAGGTATACTCCTTTCATGTCGTGTAGGAAATACGTAGACAAAAAGGAGGTTATGTGATGGTAAGTATTGTTCTTGCTAGCCATGGGGACTTGGCAGCTGGAATCAAGCAGACGGGCTCGATGGTCTTTGGCGATCAGCCGTCTGTTGCCGTGGTCTCGCTCGAGCCGAGCATGGGCCCCGACGACTTCCGTGCCAAGGTCGAGGAAGCAATCGCTTCCTTCGAGGACCAGGAGCAGGTGCTCTTCCTCGTTGATCTGTGGGGCGGCACGCCGTTCAACCAGATCAGCGGGCTCATCGAGGGCCACGATTCCTGGGCTATCGTCACCGGTGTCAACCTGCCTATGCTCATCGAGGCATATTCGCAGCGCTTTGACGCAAAGAACACTGCACATGCGATCGCAAAACATCTCGTGACTGAGGCTAAGGCTGGCGTGCGCGTCAAGCCCGAGTCTCTGGAGCCCGAGGAGAAGAAGCCGGCTGCGGCCGCCGCTGCTCCTGCAGGCGCCATCCCTCCGGGAACGGTTATCGGCGACGGGCACATCAAGATCGCCCACGTCCGTATCGACACCCGTCTGCTTCATGGCCAGGTGGCAACCACGTGGACCAAGCAGATCAACCCCAACCGCATCATCGTGGTTTCCGACGGCGTTGCTCACGACGAGCTCCGCAAGACCATGATCGAGCAGGCTGCCCCTCCGGGAGTCCATGCCAACGTCGTGCCCATCAAGAAGATGGCCGAGGTCGTCAAGGACACGCGCTTTGGTGACACCAAGGCCATGCTGCTCTTCGAGAACCCGCAGGATCTGCTCAAGGCCATCGAGGCCGGCGTCGACATCAAGGAAGTCAACATCGGTTCCATGGCTCACTCCAAGGGCAAGGTCGTCGTCACCAACGCCGTCGCTATGGGCGATGACGACGTCAAGACTCTCGAGGCCCTCAAGGCCAAGGGCGTCAAGTTCGAGGTCCGCAAGGTTCCTTCGGATTCCTCCGAGGATCTCGACGCCATGTTGAAGAAAGCTAAGGCCGAACTGGCCGCTCAAGCATAGTAAAGGAGGGTCCGATACATGTCTGCAATCACTATTCTGCTTGTTGCGATTGTCGCGTTGCTTGCCGGTATGGAAGGCATCCTGGATGAGTTCCAGTTCCATCAGCCGCTCGTGGCATGCACGCTTATCGGTCTCGTAACCGGTCACCTTCAGGAGGGCATCCTCCTGGGCGGTTCGCTCCAGATGATGGCCCTTGGCTGGGCTAACGTCGGCGCCGCTGTCGCGCCTGACGCCGCTCTGGCCTCGGTCGCTTCTTCGATCATCATGGTGCTCGCCCTCAACGGTGGCGCCACCGATTCGGCCAAGGCCGTTACCGCCGCCATCGCCGTCGCCGTCCCGCTGTCGGTCGCTGGTCTGTTCCTGACCATGATCTGCCGTACCCTGGCTACCGCTATCGCTCACGCCATGGACGGTTGCGCCGAGAAGGGCGACTTCTCCGGCATCGAGCGCTGGCAGTACGCTGCTATCCTCATGCAGGGCCTTCGTATCGCCATCCCGGCAGTACTTCTGTGCATCATCCCGGCCGAGGCTGTTACCAACGCGCTTAACGCTATGCCCGACTGGCTGTCCGGCGGTATGGCTGTCGGCGGCGGCATGGTCGCTTCCGTCGGTTACGCCATGGTCATCAACATGATGGCCACCAAGGAGACCTGGCCGTTCTTCATCCTCGGCTTTGTCCTTGCTGCCATCCCTCAGCTCACGCTGATCGCCCTTGGCCTCATCGGCATCTCCCTTGCCCTCATCTACCTTGGCCTTAAGGATCTGGCCAAGCAGGGTGGCGGCATGGGCGGCGGCTCCGGTGACCCGCTCGGCGACATTCTGAACGATTACGAGTAGGAGGGGAGTGATACATATGGCAGAGAACAAGATTCAGCTCACCAAGGCTGACCGCAAGAAGGTTTGCTTCCGTCATCAGTTCCTTCAGGGCTCGTGGAACTACGAGCGTATGCAGAACGGCGGCTGGTGCTTCGCAATGATCCCTGCGATCAAGAAGCTCTACACCAACAAGGATGACCAGATTGCCGCTCTTAAGCGCCACCTGGAGTTCTATAACACCCATCCCTATGTTTCCGCCCCCGTCATTGGCGTCACCCTCGCTCTCGAGGAGGAGCGCGCCAACGGTGCTCCGATCGACGACGTCGCCATTCAGGGCGTCAAGGTCGGTATGATGGGCCCGCTCGCCGGCGTCGGCGACCCCGCCTTCTGGTTCACCCTTCGCCCGATTCTGGGCGCTCTGGGCGCTTCCCTGGCCCTGTCCGGCAGCATCGCCGGTCCGCTGCTGTTCTTCTTCGCGTGGAACATCATCCGTTACGCCTTCCTGTGGTACACGCAGGAGTTTGGCTACAAGGTCGGCTCCTCCATCGCCAAGGACCTCTCCGGCGGTCTGATGGGCAAGGTCACCGAGGGTGCTTCCATCCTGGGTATGTTCATCATCGGTGCCCTGGTCGAGCGCTGGGTGTCCATCTCCTTCACCCCGGTCGTCTCCAAGGTCACGCAGTCTGCTGGCGCCTTTATCGACTGGGCTAACCTGCCCTCCGGTTCTGAGGGTGTCAAGGAAGCACTGACGATGTATAACTCCATCGGTGCTAACGCCCTTGATCAGGTGAAGGTCACCACGCTTCAGGCCAACCTCGATCAGCTCATCCCCGGCCTTGCCGCCGTGTGCCTGACCCTGCTGGTCTGCAAGCTCCTCAAGAAGAAGGTCAGCCCGATCGTCATCATCCTGGCTCTCTTCGCCATCGGCATCATCGGTCGCGTCTGCGGCTTCATGTAAGCACGTTTCGGCTTAAGACCGAGAATTGCTAGGCAAGGGCTTTTGAGCCATTGAAACGGACCGCACCCGGTGGGTACACTGGATGCGGTCCGATTGTTTTATTTGGAGGGCGAGGCGCGCATGGCGCAATCTCAGAACAGCACGGTCGATCTGGCAACGCCGGCAACCTGCCTGATGGGGCTTACCAGCCACGGTAACGTGATGGTGGGCAATAAGGCGTTCGAGTATTACAACGAGCGCAATCCCGAGGATTATATTCAAATCCCGTGGGACGAGGTCGACTATATTGCCGCCGAGGTTTTACGCGGCACCAAGAAGATCACGCGTTTTGCCATCTTCACCAAGGACAACGGTCACTTTACGTTTTCGACGCGCGACGACAAAGAGACGCTTCGTGCTGTCCGCAAGTACGTCGACGAGGATAAGCTCGTGCGTTCGCCCGACTTTATCGATGTGACGGCCAAGGGCGCCAAGAGCATCCCCTCCGTTATCAAAAATCTCTTCCACAAAGGTAACTAGCTCCTCACAAGTTGCGGTGAAATAGTTCCTAAATACGGCTTTAATGCTTTAGGCAGGAACTATTCCACCGCAATTTCGAAGTCTAGTCATGCGACGTATGGCGATGCAGTAAATCTGCTACACTAGTACAACATGCCTCCGTAGCTCAGGGGATAGAGCACCGCTCTCCTAAAGCGGGTGTCGACGGTTCGAATCCGCCCGGGGGCACCAGAGATTTGTCGAGCCCGGTACCACCACGGTGCCGGGCTCTTCTGGTCTAAGGGCAGGATTCGAGCCATCGACACCCGCGTCACCAATTTCCCCGCGGGGGGAGTTTTCGAATCCGCCCGGGGGCACCAGAGATTTGTCGAGCCCGGTACCACCACGGTGCCGGGCTCTTCTGGTCTAAGGGCAGGATTCGAGCCATCGACACCCGCGTCACCAATTTCCCCGCGGGGGGAGTTTTCGAATCCGCCCGGGGGCACCAGAGGAATATCGAGCTCGGTACCGCTACGGTGCCGGGCTCTTCTGGTTCATGCCATGTCAAAAACGAAGCGCCCGCTTGCTGGGGGAGCAAGCGGGCGCCTGTGAGCGAATATGTTTGCGGCGAGAGCCGTGATGAGCGGTGGGGTGGCGACTAGTTGGTCGTACCGGAATCGTCACCCGTGCCCGAGCCAGAGCCCGAACCCGAGCCAGAAAGTGCGACCGTCAGCGTGATCGTGCTGTCGGTGGACTGCTTGCCGGTGGGGGAGACGCCCGTAACGGTGGCATCCTCGTTACCGCTCACGGGATTGCCGTTCTGGTCACAGAAGCCGATGTTATAGAAACCGGCGTTGTTGAGCGCGGTAACAGCGGCGGAAATGCTCTTACCGTACAGGTTGCCCGGGACGGCGGCCTTGCCGGACTTCTTGGCAATGACGACGGTAATCGTGGCGCCGGGCTTCTGCTTGCCGCTGGGGTTCCAGCTGATCACGGTGCCCTCGGTAACCGAGTCGTTCTCCTGGTAGCTCACGTCGACGCCAAAGCCTGCCATATCGAGGGCGTTGCGCGCCTGGGCCTCGGTCATGTCGGTCAGATCGGGGACGGACGTGGTATCCGGGCCGCCCGAGACCTTGTACGAGATGGTCGTGCCCTTCGCGACTTCCTTACCGGCTTCGGTGCCCTGCTCAAAGACCTGGCCCTCATCGGCCTCGTTGGCCTCCTCGGAGGCGTTGCCCTTCAGGCCAACGCTTGCCAGCGCGGCTTCTGCCTGGTCTTTGGTCAGGCCGACAAGCCGGGGAACCTCAACCTTCTCGGAGGGCTTGGGGCCCTTGGAGATTACTAGGTTCACCTTAGTGCCCTTGGCCTTCTTGGTGTTGCCGTTGGGCGTCTGCTCGGCGACCTTGCCCTCGTCGACATCGTCGTTGTAGCTTTGGTCGATGGTGCCGACTTCGAGGCCGGCTTCCTTGATCAGCTCGACGGCAGTCTGCTGGTCCTTGCCCAGTACATCGGGAACGGTGACCTGCTCGCCGCCAAAGAGTCCTGTGGCAAAGGCCACCACGATGCCGATGACGGCAACCGCTGCCACCACGGCGGCGATGATCTTGTTTTTGTTGGATTTGGGCTCTTCGACCTCGTAGGAGCCGGTGGAGCCCGAAACCGAGCTGCGGGTGGTATTCTGGCCGCTCACGCCCGAGACGGGACGCACCATGGCGCGCGTCTGATCGGAAAGCTCGCGAGTCTTGGTGGCGCCCAGCTCACCGGGGGCACCGATGATGCGCGTGGGCTCCGAAATGTTGACGGCACGGCCCGACAGGTAGCTGTTGAGCACCTGACGCAGCTCGTCGGCGGTCTGGAAGCGGTTTGCCGGGTCCTTTTCCATGCACTTGAGGATGATGCGCTCAAGGTCGGCGTCGACACCGGAGTTGATCTGGCTCGGCGGAATAGGCAGCTCGTTGACTTGCTTGAGTGCGACCGAGATGGCGTCGTCACCGTCAAAGGGAACGCGGCCGGTGGCGCACTCGTACATCACGACGCCCAGCGAGTAGATATCCGAGGTGGGGCCGAGGTCCTGACCGCGGGTCTGCTCGGGGCTGACGTAGTGGGCGGTTCCCAGCACGTTGTTGTCTTGCGTGAGGTGGCTGTTCTTGGCGCGCGCGATGCCAAAGTCCATCACCTTGATGTTGCCGTCGGGCAGCACCATGATGTTCTGCGGCTTAATGTCGCGGTGGATGATCTCGTGCTTGTGGGCGACCGAAAGCGCAGAGCTGATCTGCGAGCCGATCTGGGCGACCTTCTTGGGGTCGAGGGCGCCGTGGCTCTTGATGCCGCTCTTAAGGTCGGTGCCGCGCAGGTACTCCATGACGATGTAATAGGTGTCGCCGTCCTTGCCCCAATCGTAGACGCCCACGATATAGGGGGAGGAGAGACCGGCTGCTGCCTGGGCCTCCTGCTTAAAGCGTGCGGCGAAGGTTGCGTCGCCAGCATACTGCGGCAGCATGATCTTGACGGCTACCGTGCGGTCGAGGACCTGGTCCTGTGCACGGTAGACGGTCGCCATGCCGCCTGTCCCCACCTTATCCTTGAGGAGGTATCTTCCCCCGAGGACCCTCTGTTCCATTCCTGCTCCTAACATAACTATTCGCTCAACGATGTGTGTAGTACCTACGATGTGGCCGCTGGGGCCGTGTGGCGTGTTGCCGCTAACTCTTCGGTCGCGGCGCGTCTCGGGTGTCCGATTCGATCATGGGCATCACGCTCCCTGTGCGGCGAGCGCCGCGGTCAGGACGATGCCGGCAATCTTGGCCGCCTCGACGTCGTGTTTGTCGTAATCCTCCAGGGCCACCGAGATGGCAACCGTGGGTGAATCGTAAGGTGCAAAGCCAACAAACATAGAGTTGACGTTGGTGCCGCCGGTCTCGGCCGAACCGGTCTTGCCGGCAACCTTGACGCCCGGAATCTGGGCATCGGTGCCGGTACCGGACTGGACGACGGCGAGCATGGCCTGCTTGACCTGGTCGGCCGTGGCAGAGCTGACAGCCTGGCCCAGCGAGCGGGACTGCGTGGTCTTAACCACGGTTCCGTCCGGGGCGAGTACCTGGGCTACAAAGTACGGGTCCATGACCACGCCGCTGTTAGCGATGGCGGCGGCAATCACGGCGTTTTGCATGACGGTGGTCTGCGGGCCGGGCGTGTGGTCCATGCCGACAGGCTGGCCGGCGCCGGCCCAGGCGGTCTCCCACTCGGTCATGAGCGACGGGTCGGCCATGATGGAGGCCGCGGAGGTCAGGTCCTGGCCGAGCTTTTGGCCGTAGCCAAAGGCGTTGGCAAACTGCACGAGCGTGTTTGCGCCAACTTCGTTTGCCACCTGGCCAAAGACGACGTTGGAGGACACGGCAAAGGCCTGCTGCAGGCTGATGGTGCCGTAGCTCTCGTTGGCATAGTTGGTGACTGGTGCGTTGCCGATGTCCATGGAGCCGGGCGCCTGGTAGGTGCTGGTAAGGCTGGCGGTACCGGTCTCGAGTGCCGCGGAAAGCGTAACGACCTTAAACGTTGAGCCCGGCGTGTACAGCGCGTCCATGGCGCGATTGTACATGGAGCCGTCCTCGCCGCCGCCCGTCTGCAGCAGGGCATCGATGTTGGTGTTGTCGTAGGTGGGCGAGCTGGCACATGCGAGCACCGCGCCGGTACGCGGGTCGATGACCACTACAGCGCCCTTAAAGCCCTTGAGTGCCTGCTCGGCCGCCGTCTGGATGCGCGAGTCGATGGTGAGCTTGGCGGTGTTGCCCGGCTGGGTCTGGCCCGCGAGCGACGCGATGGCGTTGTTCCAGCTGGAGTAGTCCTTAGAACCGGTGAGCGTGTCGTTCATGACGCTCTCGATGGCGGTGGTGCCATACTGCTGGCTCACGTAGCCAACCACGTGCGCTGCCAGGTTACCGTTGGGGTAGGAGCGTACGTAGGTGCCGTCCTCCTGCTGCAGCGACTCGGCCAGCGTCACGCCGTCGGACGTGATGATGGAGCCGCGCTGGATGTACTTGGAGCGGGCGATGGTGTGGTTGTTGGTCGGCATGTCCTGATAGTCCTTGGCCTTAATGACCTGGACATAGGTGAGGTTGCCGATAAGGATGGCGAACAGCGCCGTAAAGGCGAGCACCGCGCGGGTTAGACGGTTGGCGAGCGCAACGCGGCCGAGCACACCGGATTCAGGCGTGTCGAGCAGGCGACGGCGCATGCGCGAGCCGACGGAATGGCTGCCGCTGCCGTAGGAAGACGAGGTGGCAAAGCGCGTGCCCGTCGGGGCGGCGGCAGATGCGACCTGATCATCGGTGATGGCGGCCATGGTGCCGGTGCCGGTAAGCTCGGCCTCGCGTCCGGTCGCCTCGTCACCGGCGCGCAGCAGGAGCGCGACGATGATAAAGCTCGCCAGCAGCGAGGAGCCGCCCTGGCTCATAAAGGGCAAGGTGACGCCGGTCAGCGGGATCAGGCGGGTAACGCCGCCTACGATCAAAAAGGCCTGGAAGCTGATGGCTGCCGTAAGGCCCGTGGCACTAAAGGCGGCGAGGTCGGATTTAGCGCGGGCAGCCGTGGTGAGGCCACGCACGGCAAAGAGCATAAACAGGATGAGCACGGCGCCGCCGCCCAAAAGGCCCATCTCCTCGCCGATAGCCGAGAAGATAAAGTCGGACTCGACGACAGGGATGTTGTTGGCCATGCCGTTGCCGATGCCAACACCGACCAGACCGCCATCGGCAAGCGAGAAGAGCGACTGGACGATCTGGTAGCCCTGACCCTGGGCGTCCTTAAACGGATCGAGCCAAACCTGGAAACGCACCTGAACGTGAGACAGGAACTTGTAGGCGCCCACGGCTCCAACAGCTAAGAGCGCAAGGCCGATAACGACATACGAAAAGCGCCCCGTGGCAACGTAGAGCATCAGCAAGAAGATGGTGTAGAACAGCACGGCCGAACCCAGATCGCGTTCGAAGACGACGACGAGCAGGCACACACCCCACACGGCAAACAGCGGCAGCAGCAGTCGCAGGCGAGGGATCTTAAAGCCCAGGATCTTGCGGTTGGAGATGGAGAGCAGCTCGCGGTTCTCGGCCAGGTACCCGGCCAGGAACAGCACGATAAAGACCTTGGCGAACTCGCCGGGCTGGATGGTAAAGCCCGCGATGCGAATCCACAGCTTGGAGCCCGAGATCGTGGTGCCGATAAAGATGGGCAGCATCAGCAGGATGATGCCGATAATGCCAAAGGTGTACTTGTAGCGCATGACCACGTCGAGGTTTTTGACCAGTGCGAGCGTTCCCACCATCAGGGCCACCGAGACAAACAGGATGATGAGCTGTGAGATGGCGAGAGCGGGGGCGAGACGCGTCACGAACGTGATGCCGATGCCCGAAAGCACAAAGACAATGGGCAGGATGGCGGGGTCGGCACCGGGCGCCAAGATGCGCACGGCAATGTGGGCCGCGGCAAAGGCGGCAAAGAGGCCGATCGGTACGGCGAGCGTCTCAAAGGAGATGGCAGCGCCCGCGGTGAGGACGTACATCGCATACAGCAGGATGACGGGGAACGCCGAGGCGATGAGCAAGAGCAGCTCGGTGTTGCGGCGACTCATAAGCGGCACTCCCTTTCTAATTCTTATCGGAGGCTTCGGCCTCGGCGGACTGTTCGGCGGTTTTCTCGGAATCTGATTCGGAGGTCGATCCCTGATTGGTGTTGTCGCGAATCGTTTGCGCGTCGATCACCTGGCGGGTCTGCTCCTCGTCGATCTGGTGGCGGTACTTAGATATCGTGTCCTGCGCATCGTCGACACTTGTTTGCGGAATACCCGCCTTGAGGCGGTTTTGCGTGTCTTCGGGCAGGTCGGATAGCTTGATGCTGGTTTCGCTTTCGAGCCAGTGGAGCTTGAGTCCGAGCGGCTTGCCGGGCAGGCCGCGCCAGACGGCGACATTGCCCTGGTAGGTACCCAGGTAGTACGAGCCGGTGACACCCGTGTAGGCCCAGATGCCAGCTGCCAGCACAAAGACGAGGGCCAGGATGGCGGCGATAGTAATGTTGCGGCGACGCACGCGCTGCGCCTCGCGCATAACGCCATCGTCAACCAGGTCGACGACTACTACGGTCACGTTGTCGTGGCCGCCGGCGGCAAGCGCCGCGTCCACTAGGTTGTCGACGCAGATTTGCGCGGTTGAGGACTGCGTGGCGATGTTCTCGATATCGCTATCGGGAATCATGCTCGAAAGGCCGTCGGAGCACAGGATCAGGCGGTCGCCTTCCTCGATATGCAGAGTGAAGTGGTCGGCATACATGGCGGGGTCCGAGCCCAGCGCGCGGGTGATGACCGAACGGTTGGGGTGGACGCGAGCCTCGTCTGCCGTGATCTCGCCGGCGTCCACGAGCTCCTCCACGTAGGAGTGGTCGCGGGTCACGCGGATGAGCGTGCCCTCGTGGAGCAGGTAGGCGCGAGAGTCACCCACGTGGGCGATGGCGAGCGTGTCGTTTTCGATATAGGCGCAAGTGGCTGTGCAGCCCATGCCGGGCTTGCCCAGGCCATTCAGGGCCGCCTCGATTACGGCGGCGTTGGCGGCCTCGACGGCTGCCGCCAGGCGTGCGGCGTCGGCAGACTGAGGAGCTGTCTTGGCGATGGTCTCGACAGCGATAGAAGAGGCCACCTCGCCGGCAGCGTGACCACCCATGCCGTCGCATACGCAAAAGAGCGGCGACTGCACCAGGTAGGAATCCTCATTGTGCGGGCGCACGCAGCCAACGTCGGAGCGGGCGCCCCACATGAGTTGCGTGGTGGTGCCGGCATCATAGGTCGAGTCGGTCTCGATGCGCTCCTCGGTTAGGGGCTCAAAGCTCATGGTCGAGCCGGGGTCTTTGAGCTTGGCCTCAACGGCGGCAACGTCGATCTCTGCTGTGTCACCGGGAGAGACGGTGTCGGTCTCGGCGTTTGATTCGGAATCGCCGGTGTCCGGGGAGTCGGGCTCCTCGGATGCGCGGGCGGTCGACTCGTCATCTTGCGGGCTGACGTCTATAGGCTCGGGCGTCGCAAAGTGCGACGGCGCGGGCGTGTTTTGCGACTGGGCGGCGGGCTCGGCCACGGCATCGGACTCGCTTGCGGGCGCAGGCTGCGGGGTCTTGGGTGCAGGGCCGTCCTCGGGGGATGTCCCCGCCTCGGGCGCCGGCGTAGACGCGGGCGCAACCTCGGATGCCGGGGCTATGGGAAACGCCGGCGCGGCGGGCTCGGGTGCCGCAAACACCGCAGCGCTCTCGTTGATTGCCGCGGCGACGGGCTCTGCAAAGTGAGCCGGCGCCGGGGTTGCTTCGGGCGCTGTGGGCTGTTCCGCAGCATGTGCGCCGATGGGCGCCGCTACGGCATCCTCTTCGTCCTCGTTATCGGCGAGATCCGAAATATCATGCGTTACATGCGAAAGAGGCAGGGAGAACACGGTGTCCTCGGGCTCCACGGGTGCGGAGCCAGCCGGAGCGGCGTGGGCCGGCGCAGCTGTGGCGGCGGCCGGTGCCTCGGTCATAGTTGCGGACTTGTTCTCCTCGTCGATCATCGACGGTTCACCTTCATGACCACGTCGCCAATCTGGACTTCGTCGCCCTCACGCAGCGTCGCGGGCTCCACGAGCTGGCGGCCGTTGACGAGCGTACCGTTAAGCGAGTTGAGGTCCTCGATGATAAGCGCCGGGCCCTGCAGCGAAAAGCGCGCATGCGAGGCCGAGACGAACGGTTCGTTGATGCAGATGTCCGAAGATGGCGAGCGACCGACGATGACGGGGCCGAGCATGTCTACGTGGATGCCGCGGATACCGCGCGGACCCTTGTCCACATCAATCGTCCAGATAGCCGAGTCGCGGCGCTGCCCGCGCACAAGTCCCACGCCGGTCTTCATGACGGCGAACAGGAAGATATAGAGCAGGGCGACCAGGACGATGCGGCCTGCAAAAAGGACGATATCGATGTTCATAAGCGACTATCCCCTAAATTCAAAGGTGCTCAGGCCAAACGTCAGCAGATCGCCGTTGCGCAGCGGGCAGCGCGTAATGCGGCGGTTGTTGACGAGCGTGCCGTTGGTGGAATTGAGGTCCTCGATCGACCAATCCGAGCCCGTAAAGGTGAGCTGGGCGTGGCGACGCGACACGTTGGGGTCGCGCAGGGCAATGTCGGAAACCGAGCGCTCGCGACCGATAGTCACCTGTGCGGAGGTGATGCTATGGCTCTCGCCGCTCACGACGTCGACGAGCTGGGCGAGCGGGCGCTGCGGGGCGCGAGTGCTCGCCATGTTGGAGGCGATGCCGGCTGCGGCACCTAGGCCCACGGCGGCACCGGTCGCGGCGGCTCCGCCCATGCCGGCAAGCGCGTCGCGCGAGACGGTCTGCGGCACCGGGATAGGAGCGGCGGGATCGGGGACGCTAGGCGCGAAGGGATCTGCTACGGCAAGCGGGTCGGGAGCGGCGGCGCGAGGCGTCGGCTGCTGCTGGGGCATGGCGGCGGGGCGCTGCTGCTGCGGGGCAGCAAACTGCTGCTGGCCGGCGCGCGGGGCGCTGGCGGCACGGCTTGCCGCGGAGTTGTTCTGGCCCAGGCCGTTTTGATAGGCGCGCTCTTCTTCGTACAGGCGGCCGAGCGTGGGGGCATCGACGTTCTCGGCAAAGACCGAGAACTTGCCGGCGCGCAGCTGCGGATCGATCATAAAGCGCACGAGGGGCTCGCCGACAAACACATAGCGGCGCTTTTCGGCCTGTGCCTTCACAAACTCGCGGACCTCGCGCGAAAGCTCGGGGTAGAACGGGGCGAGCATGGGATCGTCGTCGGCGGCGATAAGGATGGTATAGAGTGCCGGCGCCGTGTTGACGCCGTTAATCACCAGAGTTTGATCCTCCATGTCGCGAGCGGCCTGCTTGGCAAGCTTCTTAAAGGAGAACGGGGCACGGGTGGCACCGAAGATGCCGGCCACGTGGTCCTCGAAGATGTTCAGGAAGTTCACGAAAGATCACTCTCCGTATAGGTTCTTTGGTATCCGAGCAAATATAGGCATATCCCAACGATTATAGAGGATAGGGTTCCCGCAACCGCCGCCTTGGCGACGACCGCGGCTGCAAGGCCGGCAATTTCCATATGGTGTGCAAGACAGGACGCCGCTGCGCAGCCGATGCCGGTGACAGCGATGGCGGCGATTGCGGCAAGGTTTGAGCCCTGATCGGCACGCTTGGCATGGGCATTGAGCAGCGCGGATGACGCTGCGGCAGTTGCCGCGACCAGCACAAAGGCAGCCCAAAGGAGCGGGTCTCCCAGCGCTGCGGCAACGTTACCGAGCCCCAGCACGCCTCCGGCTGAAAGCGCGACCGTGGCCAGACGGGCAAAAAGCGCGCCCATGCCCGTTGCCGCGGCGGCGCTTGCCGGGCCGAGCCAAAATGACGCGACGCCGGCGGCGACCCCAGCTGCCAGGAAGGTATTGCCGGTCAGACAGCCAAGCGCGAGTGCACAGGTGAGCGTGGCGCTCGCGGCAGTCTCGGTGCGACCCCAGGCGATCCACCAACCGGACATGGCGGCGGCAAAGATCACCGCGACGGGCAGCATCGACAGGATGCCTTGTGCCTGCATGGTGGCGTTGGCCATGAGCACCAAAAAGCCCACAGCCGAGATGGCCGAGCCAATCTGGGGGGCCAGGCCAGCCGCCGCTCCGATCGCGATGGCCGCAATGACCAGGCCGGGAAGCGCCGCGACCCCGGCCGTTTGCATCAGCAAAAAGCTAAAGGTGCCGCACGTTAGCGCCGAGATAGTGCGCATGGCGTAGTCGCGCGCATGGCTCCAGCGCGTGCCCGCCCAGCCGAGTGCGGGGTCGACCTCGATGGCGTCGTCCTCGTAGTGCGACGGCTCGATATCGTCGAGCTCCTGCTCGTCATCCGAAAGTTCGCCAACCATTTGCTCCAGGCTGCGACGGCCTTCGCGCACGCTGCCCAGACCGGCAAGGAGCTGGTCGCAAAATGCCTCGATGCTGTTGGGGCGGTCCTGCGGCATGGGGGAGAGCGCGCTCATGAGCGCGGCCTCGGCTCCCGGGGGAAAGTGTGGTATCAGCTCGCTGGGATAGGTGGCGCCGCCGATGATGCGGTCGAGCGAGTCGGCGGGCGTGGCCGCCATAAAGGGAGCGCTGCCGCACAGGCCCTCGTAGATCACACAGGCGAGGGCAAAGACATCGGCGCGCTCGTCGACCGTGCCGGTCTCGATATCGAGCTGCTCGGGCGGCATGTAGCCGATGGTGCCGCCGCGTGAGCCGCCAAAGCCACCGGCGGACGACAGTCGCGCCATGCCAAAGTCGGTGAGCTTTACATTGCCCGAGTGGTCGATGAGCACGTTGGCGGGCTTAATGTCCAGGTGGAGTACGCCATTACTATGGGCGAAGGTGAGCGCCTGGCCCAGGGCATCGGCAATGGCCGCGGCCTCGTCAAAGGTAAGTGAGTGGCCGTCCACGCGGTGCAAAAACTCGGCCAGCGACATGCCATCGACATATTCCATAACCAGGTAGGCATAGGCGGTGTCGTGCGTAAAGTCGATGACCTGCACGATATTGGGATGTTGAAGCATGGCGGCAGTGTGCGCCTCGCGCAGGACATCCATGATGTCGCTGGCGGGCATGCCGGCACCGTTGATAAGGGGGATGCGCTTAATGGCGACGCGGCGGCGCAGGTGCGTGTCGCGGCAGATCTCGATGGAGCCAAAACCGCCGGTCGCAAGTGTCTCGAGCGGCTGGTACCGCTTGAGCAGCTCGCGAGAGCTGGTGCCCTCCAAGGGAACGTCCGGCGAGAACCGGGCGGTATGTTGCGAGAAAAGCGGCATGGCCAACCCTCGTGCGTTTAAAGTTCGTTTGCGAGTGGCGGGCGCGGAGCCGAGCCGTTCGCGGTGGCATAGATGCTGCTAGTGTAGCACGCGCAGGTGGGCGACATTCAATTTAAGCTCCGTCTGGGGTTTGTGTCCCGCGGCTGGCTTAGCGCTTCTTCCTGTTCTTCTTCTGCTTGCGCTGCTTGCCCTTGGTCTCCTGGGGCTTGTCGCCCTGCTTGGCCTCGGCGGCGGCCTTCTCGGCCTTCATTTTCTTCTTCTTGGTCTCGATGCGGAGTTTTTTGTTGATGCGCGCCTTAAGGAAGGGGCCGAACTGCTCGGCATCGCCGCGGACAAAGGTGCCCTTAGGGATCGTCACGCCCTGGTCGGCGAACATGGCCACAAAGATGCGCTCGCCGTCGAGTACGTGGTCGAGCTTCTCAAACGGGAAGAACTGCGACTTGCCGCTCTTGCCCCAAACCATCAGGCCGTCCTCGTTGGCAGCGACGCGGCGATAGCGGCCACCCATGGACTCGTCGGCCTCGACGGCGTCGATAAAGTCGCGGGCGAGGGTGTGGTGCAGGTTTTTGCTCCACCAGGCCAAAAAGGCGCCGAATACGATCAGGACGACGCCAAACTTGATCCAGTTGCCGCCGGCCACCAGCATGCCGATGCCGATGAGCGCGGCAATCGCGGCGGCGACATACAGCGAGCCGCGACGCCTGGGCGAGGCGACCAGGCGGGCGAAGTCGGTGACCAGGTCGTTTTCGTACTGGTACTCGTTGAGGTACAGGATGCCGTCGTCGGCTGCGGCCTGCTCCTCGAGCGCGACCTCGACCTGGTCGGCTGCTTCGGAGGGAACGAGGTTACTCTCTGCGTCTGCCATGCTCTTTGGACTCCTATCGCGGCGGGCTCGCCGTACGGGTTATTATGAATGAAGTATGCCGTGCGACCGCATGGCCGTCGCGGCAACAAGACTCAGTATACCCGGGGGAGCACCCATGGAATCGTTGTACCGAAAGTATCGCCCGCTCACCTTCGACTCCGTGGTGGGCCAGCAGCATATCGTCTCGACGCTCGAGCACGCCATCACCGAGGGGCGCCTGTCCCACGCGTACCTGTTCTGCGGACCGCGCGGCACGGGCAAGACCACCATGGCGCGCATTCTTGCCAAGGCACTGCTCTGCCGCAATGCCGAGGCGGCGCGCGCCGAGGGTGCGAGCGGTTGCATGCCCGACGGCACCTGCGAGGAGTGCGAGCTCATCGCCGAGGGCAATCATCCCGATGTTTACGAGCTCGACGCCGCAAGCCGCACGGGCGTGGACAACGTGCGCGAGGAGATCATCAACTCCGTCAACTTTGCCCCGGTGCGCGGCAAGTACAAGATCTATATCATCGACGAGGTCCACATGCTCACGACGGCGGCGTTTAACGCGCTGCTCAAGACGCTCGAGGAGCCGCCGGCGCACGTGATTTTTGTGCTGTGTACCACCGACCCGCAAAAGATTCTGGAGACAATCCTTTCGCGCTGCCAGCGCTTCGATTTCCACCGCATTGGTAACGAGGATATCGAGCGCCGCCTGGCATACGTGTGCGAGCAGGAGGGCTTCGACTACGACGATGAGGCGCTTGCCATCGTGGCGCGCCATGCCAAGGGCGGCATGCGCGACGCGCTCTCCACGCTGGAGCAGCTGAGCGTCTTCGGCAACGGCACTGTGCATGCGGACGATGCCCGCTCGCTTTTGGGCGAGGTTTCGGACCAGATTCTGGGCGAGTTTGCGCGCGCCATTGCCGATCGCGATGTCGCCGAGCTGTATGGGCTTATTCGCGCGCAGGTCGAGGAAGGTAACGATCTGCTGGAACTGACGCGCGACCTGGTGGCGCATGTGCGCGACGTGTACGTGGCCTGCGTTGCCGGTGCCCGTGCCGAGTTGTTTGAGGGCGGCGCCGAGCAGGCCGAGGCGCTTGCTGCCGAGGCCGCTGCCTTTGGCGAGCATCCTGCCGACCGTTTGGCTCGCGTGCTGACGGTGCTCGACGATGCCGCGCTGGAGATGAGGGGTGCGAGCGACGTGCGCCTGGTGCTCGAGATCGCCTGCACTCGCCTGGCGCGTCCCGAGGCCGATTTAACGATTGAGGCTTTGGCCGAGCGCGTGGCACGCTTGGAGGCCATGGTTGCCAACGCCGCCGTTCCGGCGAGCGTGGCTGCTGCTCAGGCCGCCGCGCCTGCAGCATCCGTACCCGCTGCTGCCCAACAGCCGACGCTCATTTCGGGCGCCCGTGCTGCCGCTCCGGCGGCATCCGCTGCCCCTGCTGCTACGTCCGCGCGCCAGGGTGGCATGCCTTGGGACCGCGGAGCTGCTGTTCCGACTGCCCAGCCTGCGCCCCGTTCTGCGTCCGTGTCAGCCTCCAAGCCTGCAGCGCCTGCGCCTCAGCCCGTTGCGGCCCCCGCGCCTGCCACCGCTCCGGCACCTAAGCCCCAGTCCAACAATGCCGCCCAGGTTGCCGCCGCCGGTGCTGCCGAGACGCCCGCGGTCGAGGATGCCGGAGAGCTGCAGCGCAAATGGGCCGAGGTTGTCGAGCGCGTCAAGGCGCGTCAGGCTTCCTACGCAGGGCTTTTGCTCAACGCCCGCGCCACGGCCGACGACGGCTCCAAGCTCACGGTCTCGTTCCCCGCGGGTTCGACTTTTGCCATTAAGATGCTCGGTCGCGCCGATACGCAGTCGGTGGTCCTGCCGACGGTCTGCGCGGTTTTCGGTCGTCGCACCGTCGACTATGTCCTGGATGGGGGTGGCACGCCGGCTCCTCAACATGAGGAGCATTCTCCATCTGCACGGGCTGCGGTATCTGCGGACCCGCAACCCGTGTCCTCGGTGCCCCCTGCATCCTCGAGCGCCAGCGCGACGCAGCCAAAAGCGGCGCCGGTAGCGGCACCGACCCCGTCGGCGCCTGAACCCGCTGCGCCCAAACCGGCTGCTCCGATCCCCGCGCCCAAGTCCGCTGCCGCGCCTGCGCCCAAGTCATCCGACCTGGCCAAGGCCCCTTGGCTGCGCTCCGACAACCCTGCCGGTGCTCCTGCCACGGGCAAGCTCCCGACCGAGCCCGCGCCCCGAGCGCCCGAGCGCGCGTCCGTCCCCATGGCTCAGCCGCCTGCGCAGGCTGCGCCATGGGAATCCGAGCAGGTGCCCTACGACGATGCTATGGTCGGTGGTTTTGCTGCCGATGCCGGCGGGGACGATCTGCCCCCGTTCGACGTGCCGGGTGCGGCGTCCGCGACCAAGGCCGCTGCTGTGGCACCCGCAGCCTCTGCAAACGACGACGTCCCCGCCGCTCCCTGGGAATCCAATCCCGGTGCTGGCAGCCCCTTCGGCCATCAGGGCGCAGCCCCGAGCATCCCGCAGACCGAGGACGAGGCCAAGGCCCTCATCCGCAGCGTCTTTGGCCAGGCCACCATCTTCAAGCCGGTGGAGTAGCTGCGCAGGCGGGTATACTGCTCAAGAAGAGGACCCCTTGTCCGGGCGCATCTGTATTTCGGACATGTGTAGTGTGGTGCCGCGTATCTCGCATTCGAGCAGACAGGTGCGTGACGGTCGGCCTAGGATGCTGAGGTCGATGCGATACGTCGCATGGCTGTCCGTGTACTCGACTTGCTCGGCGTTAATGGTTGCTCCGATTGCCAAATAAACGCCTAGCTCGGCATCGACAATCTTGAAGTCCTTTATCTTGACCTTGAACTCTTGATAGAGGGACGGGCTGTTGTAGTAGACGGTTCGGGTTCCGTCGGTGCACTCATCGGTCGTCTCCCATTTGACGACGGGCTGGTCCGAGCTGGCTATCAGCAGTTCTGCTCCAAAAGCTATGGCATGGGTGATGACAACCAGCAATGCCCAGCCGACAAAGAGATAGAGAACCACATATGCAACGGGGTGTTTTGAGCGGATGTTTTGGAGCGCGTTGGGGGCATTCATGGGGCACCTCCAAATTACTATCTATGGCAATCAAATTATACCCTGCCGCCATGTGCGCCGCCTCGAGCAGCGGTTCGGCATTTAGCTATTTAGTGGCGCACATGAAATGCCGGATTCGGCTCTACTAGATTGAGTGTGCGATATTATGCAACCTTGCATAATTCGACCTTGCATAATCTTTGAGTGCGGTTTGTATTGGAGGACATGTATATCGACTGAGGTAACACGTCCGCCCCGCTCTCTCGCCGCGCGCCGTGGTACGATTTTTGAGTTTGAAAGTCCCGCCGTGCTCCGGCTGCCCTTGCAGCTCGGCGTGCGGCCGCACGTAAAGGAGCCATCATGGCCGGTATGAACATGCAGCAGATGATGAAGCAGGCTCGCAAGATGCAGGAGCAGCTTGCCGCCGCGCAGGAGAACCTCAAGTCCCAGACCGTCGACGCCTCTGCCGGCGGCGGCATGGTCAAGGTGACCGTTAACGGCGAGATGGAGCTCGTCAACCTCACCATCGATCCCGATGCGCTCGATCCCGAGGACGTCGATATGCTGCAGGATATGATCATGGCTGCCGTCAACGAGGCCGTCCGCGGCGTCAACGAGCTCGCCAACAAGCAGATGGGCGCCATCACCGGCGGCCTCAACATCCCGGGCATGCCGTTCTAAGACACGCATATATATGAGTGCCAACCACAGTCTGCAAAAACTGCTCGATGAGCTGGGCCGTCTGCCGGGCATTGGTCCCAAGTCGGCCCAGCGCATCGCCTATTACCTGTTGGAGGCCGACGCCGAGGAGGCGCGCCGCCTGGCCGAGGCCATCCTGGAGGTCAAGCAGGAGGTCCACTTTTGCAGCCGCTGCTTTAACTACGCCACGGCCGACGAGTGCTCCATCTGCCAGGACCCGATGCGCGATACCACTCGCATTTGCGTGGTGGGCGAGCCGCGCGATGTCCAGGCGATCGAGCGCACGGGCAGCTACCACGGCCTCTACCACGTATTGAGCGGCGTGATCAGTCCCATGGACAAGATTGGCCCCGAGCAGCTGCACATTCGAGAGCTGCTGGCACGCTTGGGCCACGAGGACATCCACGAGGTCATCATCGCCACCAACCCCAATATTGAGGGCGAGACCACGGCGAGCTATCTGGCCCGTACCATCAAGCCGTTGGGCGTCGAGGTGTCGCGTCTGGCAAGCGGCCTTCCCGTGGGCGGCGACTTGGAGTATGCCGACGAGCTTACGCTTGGCCGCGCCATCGAGGCCCGTCGCGCGATTTAGGTGGCGAGCCTGCTCCTGCCGTATGTTTTCCTCACAGTCGCACGGGGTAGTCATAATTTCCCCGTGCGACTGTGAGTTTGTTGTGCAACAAAGATGCTTCGTATCCGCTTATCGCATGGATGCTTCCGCTCGCATCCTTAATTTGCTCATTCGTTGCGCAACCTTTTGGGTTCGCTGATACACTCAAATATGGATTCGAATGAATGCGCCGCTCCCGAGCGGCGTGTTTTTGTTGGAGGAGAACGCATGCGGCCCGGTGGCACTCAGACAAAGCGCGGCGCCGCGGTGCGCATACGACGCCGACTGGGCTTGGCGTCGCGGGCGTACGCACTGCTATCGTGCTCGCTGGTGCTGGTCATAGCTGGCGTTTCTGCCTATGGCATGACCGTGCCGTCCATGATGCAGGCGCATGCCGCACGCGAACCGCGCGTGGGGCATGAGGTCAAAAGCGATCTGGGCACCACGACTGGATATGCTTGGGCAAGTGTGGTCGGGCATATTGTGTTTGGCACCGACGATGCGGACGGCGCCGAGGCCCCGGACAACGAAGTCACGCTTGCCAATGGCAAAACCATCGTGCTCACCAACACCAAGATCATCGATCGATTGTCCAACAATAGCGTGGCGGCAACGGTGAATAAGGTCGAGCAGCAAAAGGAGCAGGACGCCCAGCAGTCCGGAAAGCCCGGTAGCTCGGATACTTCTGGCTCCGGCTCGGATTCATCGAGTTCGGGCGGCGGCTCTGGGTCGGGTTCCTCTACCGGAGGGCCTGGAAACGGCGGCTCGACGGGCGGCAACACTGACAACGATGCAAACTCCGGCGGCCTTTCCGCTGCTGAGGAAGAGAGCATTCACAGTTGGCTTGTGACCAAGTACAACATGCTCGACGGCTATGTTTCTCGTGCCAATGACGTGGTCTCGACCTATAACTCTACGGGAGATCCCAGGCCGTGCGACAGCCTGGTCGGGGAGATGTTTGTCATTCGAGCCGAGTTCGGTCGTCAGACATTCTCGCCCCGGTCAAGGTGGTATCAGCAGTATGCCAATCTGTGGGGCTGTTACACCAACCTATGTCAATGGGTCGGCCATTACGGCGATGATGACGTCGCGCTCGGTAACTTCAACAATAACGTGGCGGCGCTTGCCCTATGATGACCGATCTTGCATCCACCACACCACAATCGCTCGGTCGCGATCCCATGGTCGGCCTGCGCCTGGCGCGTGTCGACGGGTTTGAGCCGGCCATTGCGCTCGGTCAGGACGAACTGCCTGCCTATCTGCGTCGTTTTACGATACTGTTTGCCGACGATGCCACCATGCGCCGTGGCGGTATCGGCCGCGTGACGCGTGCTGTCAACGCCCAAGGCGAGGACGTAGCACTCAAACAGCTCATCTTGCCGACGCGCGATGAGTTTGACGACGATGCCGCCCATGAGTCGCTGGTCGCCAAGTTCAAAGCGGCATTTCGCGAGGAATATGAATGCCATCGCGCCCTTTCGGGCCTTAAGGGCTTTCCCCGCCTCTATGGCTGGGGCGAGGTTGACGGTGTGCCTGCAATTGTCATGGAATGGGTCGAGGGCGAGACGCTCGCCCGCTTGCGCTCGCGACTCGCCGTGGACGATGCCGGACGCCTATCGCCGCTTGTGGCGGCGCGCTTGGGGCGCGACCTGTTCGACCTGCTCTGCCGCATGAGCCTGGTGGGGGAGGGCTTTGTCCATCGCGATATCTCGCCCGCTAATATTATGGTGCGTACGGCGCGTTTACCGCTTGACCGGCAGCTTGCCGAGGGCACCTTTGACCTGTGCCTGATCGACTTTGGCTCGTCGCTGGCGCTCGAGCCTGCGTCGGCCGTGGCCGGTACCGGCGGCAAGGCATCCTTTACCGAGCGCTATGCCACGCTGCGTCGCGCGACGGTGGCCTACGCTCCGCCCGAGATGCTCACCGACGATATTCCCGACCTGCGCGCTTTGCGTATGTCGCCGGCGATCGACGTCTATGCCGCGGCAAGCACGGTTTACGAGCTCATTGCCGGCGTCGCGCCATACGAAGCTGCGCCGAGCACTTCGGGCACCTCGGGTTCGCGCAAAAAGACGCGCGACATCGCCAGCCCCTACCGTCTCAAGATGGACACGCTGCCCGGCTATCCCATTGGTGCCCATGCGCCCGGTTGCGATTTGACTCAGCTGCTTCGTCGTGAGCCCGATGTGGCGCTCGCCGCGGCCGAGCAGGCCCAGCAGCTGGGGCTTGAGCCGGATTCCGAAGAGCTACGCGATGCGCTGGCGTTTGTCGATGCCCAGCTGTTCGACGTGGTGATGGCCTGTCTGTCCAGCCATCAAAAAGATCGTCCCGAGCCGGCGGCGGTCGAGGCGGCGCTCTCGGCGTTTTGTGACCACTATACGCAAAATGTCGGTCGTTCGCTCCGCGGCGAGCCGCTCACGCCGTGCCCCATGGATGCGTCCGGCCGCGCGGTTCGTCGCGCGCTGATGGTCGGCGCGGCGGTCGTCTGTGGCGTGGTTTGGGCTGTGGTCGTGGTTTCGGCCGCGCTGCTGGCGTCGGGCGCTCGCGTGACGGCGACTTTGGGATCGCTCGTGTGGTCTGGGCCACTACCGGGTATTATTGCCGCACTGGCGTTGGCGCTACCAGGCATGGCCGGCGTTGCCGCGGGGGCACTTGCGCGCGATCGGCGCTCGGGGTTCCTGCAGGGTGTGCTTGCGCTTTCTGCCTGCGAGGTTCCGGTGCTGGTTGTGGCTGCATGTAGCGTATTTTCCCAACGCGCCGTGATGGGTGGCCTTGTTGCCGCTCTGGTTGCAACCTATACGCTTACGTGGTTTTTGCTTGCGATGGGCTTTGCCTTTGAACTTCCCGTTTCGGCACCGCGACGCACAAAAGCCCAGATGGCGACTCCGCTTGCCGGTGGAGCCGCAGCTGCCCGTACTTTTGGCGGACCTGTCGAAGTATCGTCCGATTCTATTTCTACGACCAAGGAGGCCTAGGTCATGGCATCTCAAGTTGAGCTCACCCCATGCGGGGCCATGTTTGACATCTTTAAGCGCGCGGCGCATCTGAGCCATATCGAGCTGTGCGGCCTGGTGCTTTCGTCCCGTCCGCTCGCCGACGGCCGCAGCCCGCAGAGCCGAGCCGCCGATCGCTCTTGGGTTTCCCGCTTTATCGTTCGCGCGCCGGTCGGCACGCTTCAGCAGCGCTACTTTGCCGAATACGGTACCTCGGCTGCGCGCATTATGTCGCAACTGGCCCTGCGCCAGCGCAATCCCATGGACTCCACGGCTGTGATCAATATGGTGTGCGGTTCTGCAGGTGAACCGATGGTACGCGCGCTCGAAGAGTGCCACCAGGACACGAATCTCTATCGCAACGCGCTCGATCGCCTGTCCCAGGCGGCGGAACTCATGCCCGCCGAGCGCGCCGAGACCGTGCTGGTGCTGTTTGTCGCCGTCGGTTGTTCGGCGGATGTGCGGTCCTCGGTGAACTATGCCATCGACTACGCGCACGCGACCTGTGGCGGAGGCACCTCCACGCCGCGTTCGCTTGGCATGTCGCTGACCGCGGGCGAACGCGAACCCGCCCCGGCGCACCCCTTGGGCTTGCTGCGCGTGCAAAACAGTTTTGTCGTGAGCGCCCCGCGCTGGATTCAGCCGAGTGAGCAGGGTGTTGAGATTGGCGCGCTGGCCACTGGTGAGGGCGATATTACCGACGTCGGCGACGATGTCTCGGCCCGCCATGCCCATATCTGGTGCGATGCTCAAAATATCTGGCACGTCGAGGACTTGTCGTCCACCAACGGAACCGTGGTGGTAAACGGGGCCACGCGCGTCTGCATTCAGGTCGAGCCCGGCCGTTCCGCCCAACTCAATCCCGGCGACGAGCTCAAGCTCGGCGAATCCACTACCTATGCCATCCTCTTCGGTGC
This sequence comes from uncultured bacterium, assembly GCA_905215755.1. Classification (GTDB taxonomy): domain Bacteria; phylum Actinomycetota; class Coriobacteriia; order Coriobacteriales; family Coriobacteriaceae; genus Collinsella. The sequence goes on along the minus strand of CAJMRE010000007.1, from coordinate 1,840 downwards.
CCTCTAGCCGGCAGTTAGGGACGTTCCTTTTCTGCCGCCACTTGGGGACGCTCCTCGGCGCGCCAGAGCCGGTCGCCCGGGGATGGAGGGGCCATTTTGGCCCTTGGCGGTCACCCGAGGTAAACCTTTACCGCCCGCCTATATTTGCCGAAATTACACTTGACGGCGGGGTACAATAAACCCGCATGCGGATTTCCGTTGCGGGCGCTTCCCATCGCCGGGGCGTGCCCGGGAGCATCCGGCATGCGGCCTTTGCGGCGCTCGGTCATGTGCAAGACGGGCGGTCGGGTCTGTGGGGCGCATCAGCTGCCCCTCGCCTCGGCATGTCTTCTCTCCACGCCATGTACCTGCTGCTGAGCCTGCCTGCCAGATGATTGGAAGCAACAGCGTAAATCCCATCACGCCAACATCCCGGCGATCGCCGGGGCCTGTATACCTATATGAGAGGAGAGGGGTATATGGCGCGTAAGTTTAAGTCTATGGACGGCAACGAGGCGGCCGCATATGTTTCGTATGCGTACACCGAGGTAGCGGGAATCTATCCCATTACGCCGTCCAGCCCGATGGCCGACCATGTCGACCAGTGGGCGGCCCAGGGTCGCAAGAACATCTTCGGCACCCCGGTCAAGGTCGTCGAGATGGAGTCCGAGGCAGGTGCAGCCGGTACCGTTCACGGTTCGCTGGGCGCCGGTGCTCTGACCACCACCTACACGGCTTCTCAGGGTCTGCTCCTGATGATCCCGAACATGTACAAGATCGCGGGCGAGCAGCTCCCGGGCGTCTTCCACGTCTCCGCGCGTTGCGTCGCTTCCCACGCCCTGAACATTTTTGGCGATCACTCCGACGTCATGGCCTGTCGTCAGACCGGCTTCGCCATGCTCGCCGAGGGCAACGTCCAGGAGGTCATGGACCTCTCGCCGGTGGCTCACCTTGCCGCCATCGAGGGTAAGACCCCGTTCCTTAACTTCTTCGACGGCTTCCGCACCAGCCACGAGATCCAGAAGGTCGCCATGTGGGACTACAAGGATCTGGCCGAGATGTGCGACATGGACGCCGTCCAGGCTTTCCGCGACCACGCGCTCAACCCTGAGCACCCGCACACCCGCGGCAGCCACGAGAACGGCGATATCTTCTTCCAGAACCGTGAGGCCTGCAACAAGGTCTACGACGAGCTCCCTGCCGTCGTCGAGGGCTACATGAAGAAGATTAACGAGAAGCTCGGCACCGATTACGGCCTGTTCAACTACTACGGCGCTCCCGATGCCGACCGCGTCGTCGTGTGCATGGGCTCCTTCTGCGACGTGCTCGAGGAAGTCATCGACTACCTCAACGCCCACGGCGAGAAGGTCGGCCTGGTCAAGGTTCGCCTGTTCCGTCCGTTCTCCATCAAGCACTTCGTCGACGTTCTCCCCGAGACCGTCCAGAAGATCGCCGTCATGGACCGCACCAAGGAGCCGGGTTCCATCGGCGAGCCGCTCTACCAGGATGTCGTCTCCGCTCTCTACGAGGCCGGCAAGACGGGCATCAAGGTCGTCGGCGGCCGTTATGGCCTGGGCAGCAAGGACACGCCTCCCGCGTCCGCGTTCGCTGTCTTCGAGGAGCTTAAGAAGGACGAGCCCAAGCGCGAGTTCACCATCGGCATTGTCGATGACGTGACCAACCTGAGCCTGCCCGAGGTCGAGGATGCGCCCAACACCGCAGCCCCCGGCACCATCGAGTGCAAGTTCTGGGGTCTGGGTGGCGACGGTACCGTCGGCGCCAACAAGAACTCGATCAAGATCATCGGCGACCACACCGACAAGTACGTCCAGGCCTACTTCCAGTACGACTCCAAGAAGAC